>NZ_CAJHBJ010000003.1:0-204093 GCF_904846595.1 Psychrobacter sp. HII-4
TGCTGCATCAGCAGTTTGATGCCAATCGCCCTAACCAAGCATGGGTAAGCGATATTACTTATATCTGGACACATGAGGGTTGGCTGTACTTAGCAGGAGTCAAAGACTTATACACTAAAGAGCTGGTCGGCTATGCGATCAACAAACGCATGACCGCAGATTTGGTCTGTCACGCATTGAACATGGCCATCAAGAACAAACGACCTGCCAAAAAACTAATAGTCCATTCTGACAGAGGCAGCCAGTATTGTAGTCACGCCTACCACAAGATCGTTAAGCAGCATCAATTTACAGGCTCAATGAGCGCTAAAGGTAATTGCTTCGACAATGCTCCAATAGAAAGCTTCTGGGGCACTTTAAAGAACGAGCTGGTATATCATCAGGATTATAAGACTAGATTTGCAGCGATCAACGATATTATTAGATACATCGAGCTGTACTACAATCAGACTAGAATTCAAAAGGGTTTGGGCTATAAATCGCCAAGACAGGTGTGATTTGACTATTATCGTCAGGCTGCGTAATTAAAATCTCCCAAGTTTAGTTATACGGATTTGACGGCAGGGGTCACACCTGTTGCGCTTAACCCAGCATTTCTAAGTCACCTATGCGGTGAGGAAGTAAACCCTTACCATCTAAGGCGTAAAGAATATTTTCTAAGTCACCTATGCGGTGAGGAAGGAGCAGACTTAGGTTATAAAGCTGTAGAAGGTTTTCTAAGTCACCTATGCGGTGAGGAAGATTTTGCGTCGGCTGATTATGTTGATGCTCAATTTCTAAGTCACCTATGCGGTGAGGAAGGCCACCACCATTCTTGTGAACTCTAGGGCTTTTTTCTAAGTCACCTATGCGGTGAGGAAGCTGCTAAGTTACTGCAAGGTCATAACGTCTATTTTCTAAGTCACCTATGCGGTGAGGAAGAATAGGGATCATAGCCGCCTAATGCGTACTCATTTCTAAGTCACCTATGCGGTGAGGAAGACATCGCCCTCATAATGCTGACCAGACGGACAATTTCTAAGTCACCTATGCGGTGAGGAAGTAAACCAGCCTAAAATGATGACGATAACAGCATTTCTAAGTCACCTATGCGGTGAGGAAGTGCTAAACCCGCATTGATATATCTATCAATAATTTCTAAGTCACCTATGCGGTGAGGAAGATGCTCTTTGACTTCTACACTATCAAAGGTAGGTTTCTAAGTCACCTATGCGGTGAGGAAGGAGCTTCTATTAGCTGATGATGGTGGCGTACATTTCTAAGTCACCTATGCGGTGAGGAAGACAATCGTCAATATGAGCAAATAATTACAACATTTCTAAGTCACCTATGCGGTGAGGAAGTACGAGCTCACTTAAAAGATGCAGCTCGCTGGTTTCTAAGTCACCTATGCGGTGAGGAAGTATCAATCGAAGTGCAGTTTTAATCAAAATAATTTCTAAGTCACCTATGCGGTGAGGAAGAACACTAAATGGCGTATATCAAAAAATATCCGTTTCTAAGTCACCTATGCGGTGAGGAAGGCTATTTAAGTCAATACACTGTCAATCTTGACTTTCTAAGTCACCTATGCGGTGAGGAAGTTTTGGACTGGTTGCCGCCCCAGTGAGACGCTTTTCTAAGTCACCTATGCGGTGAGGAAGCAAGACGCGCGATTGGGCGAGCGAAGAAGCAATTTCTAAGTCACCTATGCGGTGAGGAAGGTCAAAAGGGTTGATTGTTTGTTTATTGGGCTTTTCTAAGTCACCTATGCGGTGAGGAAGGAAAAAAGATAAGTGCTTGGTATAACCATGATTTCTAAGTCACCTATGCGGTGAGGAAGAAAATGATGAGAAAGATTAAATTTAGAGCATGTTTCTAAGTCACCTATGCGGTGAGGAAGAGTCTGATTGTATTTTGGGGTGCCCGGCTTTATTTCTAAGTCACCTATGCGGTGAGGAAGTGGCACGCGGTAACGGCAAGCTTGGTCAGTATTTTCTAAGTCACCTATGCGGTGAGGAAGTCCGCGTCAAACACTCGGTATAAACTTCTTCTTTTCTAAGTCACCTATGCGGTGAGGAAGAAACTTTTGATATGATCGCCGGTCTTTGGATTTTTCTAAGTCACCTATGCGGTGAGGAAGAAAAACCGTCTTTGTTGTTTCTAAGTTGGATATTTCTAAGTCACCTATGCGGTGAGGAAGTTTATAAAGAATCCGCCCACCTACGCACCATGTTTCTAAGTCACCTATGCGGTGAGGAAGTTTTAGACCGTTGGCTTCTTTACGGTTTTTATTTTCTAAGTCACCTATGCGGTGAGGAAGGCGTCCCGAATTGCCACAACCGCGCAGATTATTTTCTAAGTCACCTATGCGGTGAGGAAGCACTCAAGAATGGAATAACAACGTCTTTCGCTTTTCTAAGTCACCTATGCGGTGAGGAAGTATCATGGTCAAAGGGTCTTAAATCGCTGTTAGTTTCTAAGTCACCTATGCGGTGAGGAAGTTGACCATATTTTGCCAACGGGTGCATCAGAATTTCTAAGTCACCTATGCGGTGAGGAAGGTTGATAGCAGCCCTAGCAAATGATAATTCACTTTCTAAGTCACCTATGCGGTGAGGAAGGTTTTGTGATTGGGCTACTATCGTTTGTGACTTTTCTAAGTCACCTATGCGGTGAGGAAGTGGTCTTTGTCTGCTTGAAGTTCAGCGAGTGTTTTCTAAGTCACCTATGCGGTGAGGAAGTTGATTTGTTTCCTGATGGGCCTGATTCGTTATTTCTAAGTCACCTATGCGGTGAGGAAGCGAATATTATTGGTAGACCATCGCTAGATAGTTTTCTAAGTCACCTATGCGGTGAGGAAGAGATGTTGCTGATTTTTATGATTTTCTTGGAATTTCTAAGTCACCTATGCGGTGAGGAAGACGAATACCCTTGATGATTTCATCATGCAACTTTTCTAAGTCACCTATGCGGTGAGGAAGAAAAATGGCTCGGTCATTTGGCGGCCTCAATTTTTCTAAGTCACCTATGCGGTGAGGAAGAATTTGATGTTGATAATTTTATGAAAGGTATCTTTCTAAGTCACCTATGCGGTGAGGAAGCTTCATCATGTTCGACCGCCTCTGTTGGCTCATTTCTAAGTCACCTATGCGGTGAGGAAGGTCGCGCTTGATGGGTGCGTTTGCTTGGGTATGTTTCTAAGTCACCTATGCGGTGAGGAAGAGCGCACGCCAACAGTGGTGGCTAAACCAAAATTTCTAAGTCACCTATGCGGTGAGGAAGGCGTCAGTATTGCAAACAATCCTTGATAGAACTTTCTAAGTCACCTATGCGGTGAGGAAGGCCGGCTGTCTGTTTTGGCTGCTGTGACTGTTCTTTCTAAGTCACCTATGCGGTGAGGAAGTGAGACAGATAACAATGATTGAGCACAAAGACTTTCTAAGTCACCTATGCGGTGAGGAAGATATTCGGCTTGACTGGCTCACCGTTGTTGCCTTTCTAAGTCACCTATGCGGTGAGGAAGGCCGCGCTGACATTGCGACAGACTGGGCAGGTTTCTAAGTCACCTATGCGGTGAGGAAGAAAAGCCAGGATCGGAGAAGATGCCTGGCAAATTTCTAAGTCACCTATGCGGTGAGGAAGAATGGCAGAAACGAAAACAGTTAAAAGCGGTATTTCTAAGTCACCTATGCGGTGAGGAAGCGAGCGCAAGACGCAGACCAAGACAATCATGTTTTCTAAGTCACCTATGCGGTGAGGAAGACCAAAACCGCCACGTAGCAGCGGTTGGCAAGTTTCTAAGTCACCTATGCGGTGAGGAAGCTGCGCTATGTCGCACTATCTATTGACCGCATTTTCTAAGTCACCTATGCGGTGAGGAAGTAATCATGATTGATTATCTACAAATCATGGGCTTTCTAAGTCACCTATGCGGTGAGGAAGGCCGCGGTGAAACGATACCGTTTATCTCAACGTTTCTAAGTCACCTATGCGGTGAGGAAGCGTCATACACTGGCTCAAACTTCTCAGGCTCACTTTCTAAGTCACCTATGCGGTGAGGAAGATAGCCGATTTAGCAACCTGATACCGCATTACTTTCTAAGTCACCTATGCGGTGAGGAAGTACTGGCACGACATTTACGAGCAAGCAGCAGATTTCTAAGTCACCTATGCGGTGAGGAAGTCTGCGAGTTCGTAGTACAAGTCGTGATCTGCTTTCTAAGTCACCTATGCGGTGAGGAAGTCAGATGGTCTTGAGATGCGAGGCGATGGTAAGTTTCTAAGTCACCTATGCGGTGAGGAAGATTTTTAGACAATAAAAAACCACCTAATCGGTTTTCTAAGTCACCTATGCGGTGAGGAAGGCTCGCTCTGCTGCGAGTTGTGCGTCGAGGTTTTTCTAAGTCACCTATGCGGTGAGGAAGTATGACGTTTCGTATCGTGGTGGTCAAACTGTTTTCTAAGTCACCTATGCGGTGAGGAAGGCTATCGCAATCAAAGGCGCTAAAAAAGGTCAGTTTCTAAGTCACCTATGCGGTGAGGAAGGGCAAAGAGTCTTTATTAACCGAAGTTAGCGATTTCTAAGTCACCTATGCGGTGAGGAAGCGGTACGTCCAACCGTGACCAACCTGACCATATTTCTAAGTCACCTATGCGGTGAGGAAGGCCGATGAGTTTGGTTTGCAAGGCGAGCGAATTTTCTAAGTCACCTATGCGGTGAGGAAGGTGCCAAAACTGCATGTTTACCGATTGCTTACTTTCTAAGTCACCTATGCGGTGAGGAAGACAATCCGACTGGTTACCAGGCGCCATTGCTATTTCTAAGTCACCTATGCGGTGAGGAAGGCTGACTCCTCATCTGCTGCTCTGGCGTTCTCTTTCTAAGTCACCTATGCGGTGAGGAAGTTTGAATAATCAGTCATCACGCATCACCTTTATTTCTAAGTCACCTATGCGGTGAGGAAGTGCCTTTAACCGCCGTCAGTGTTGACGTTGTATTTCTAAGTCACCTATGCGGTGAGGAAGTTTAATGTGTCTTGGGTTGTCGTACATGGTTATTTCTAAGTCACCTATGCGGTGAGGAAGTTGTAATTATGCGTAAACCTGTATTTTTTATATTTCTAAGTCACCTATGCGGTGAGGAAGGATGACAAGTACACGATACCACTAGCGCCTGATTTCTAAGTCACCTATGCGGTGAGGAAGGTTAAACGTGGCGAGATCATCAAAGGCGGTCAGTTTCTAAGTCACCTATGCGGTGAGGAAGCAGGCAATGAAATAACAATCAAGCAAGGTCAGTTTCTAAGTCACCTATGCGGTGAGGAAGTCATCGTCTTAAATCCTTGCGTTGCCCCGCTATTTCTAAGTCACCTATGCGGTGAGGAAGTTTTCTTTTTCATGTCGCTCTCCTTAGTGAATTTTCTAAGTCACCTATGCGGTGAGGAAGGGCTCAGGTGCTTCGCTTACTTCTTCGACTGTTTTCTAAGTCACCTATGCGGTGAGGAAGTACACCCAAGCCAGTATGTTAGGTACACCATTTTTCTAAGTCACCTATGCGGTGAGGAAGCTTCTTTCCACTGCTTAGCGATTTCAGCGGTTTTTCTAAGTCACCTATGCGGTGAGGAAGATGGCACGAGGACGGTGAGCGCGGCGAGATATTTTCTAAGTCACCTATGCGGTGAGGAAGCGTAGTGGTCGTATGCTGGTTTGTGTTGTGGCTTTTCTAAGTCACCTATGCGGTGAGGAAGTAGTAAACGGTCAGCTAGTACATAGTGGTTACTTTCTAAGTCACCTATGCGGTGAGGAAGTTGATATAGCTGAGTAGTGCTGTTGAGCATAATTTCTAAGTCACCTATGCGGTGAGGAAGACGCCTATCAACTCACTACAATGGATAGCTGATTTCTAAGTCACCTATGCGGTGAGGAAGATAGTGGCGATTTTTTTATGCGTCAGATTTTCTTTCTAAGTCACCTATGCGGTGAGGAAGCGACCTCCTGCATAACCGTGAGCATCTCTAGCTTTCTAAGTCACCTATGCGGTGAGGAAGTCTCTAACGGCTCAAGCTCACGGTAAAAGCTCTTTCTAAGTCACCTATGCGGTGAGGAAGCATCGGGCTAGAAGTTCGATTTGACTGTGAATTTTCTAAGTCACCTATGCGGTGAGGAAGGACATTGGCCGCCGCTGCCTCAATATCAGCGGTTTCTAAGTCACCTATGCGGTGAGGAAGACTATCTAGCGCAAGGTCGTCATCGGTCTCAGTTTCTAAGTCACCTATGCGGTGAGGAAGATTAACTCGATGATGACTGGCTTATCTGCCTCTTTCTAAGTCACCTATGCGGTGAGGAAGCTAAGCAACTGGCAACCGTCATTGACCGTACTTTTCTAAGTCACCTATGCGGTGAGGAAGAAGGATAAATTTATGGCAAGCGGCAACCTATGTTTCTAAGTCACCTATGCGGTGAGGAAGGATAATCCCACCATCATCGAGTTAATCACTGATTTCTAAGTCACCTATGCGGTGAGGAAGTGGCTCATACAGCCCAATAGCAGCATCGTCTATTTCTAAGTCACCTATGCGGTGAGGAAGATGCTATTAAATTCCTCGCCTCTGACGACTCCTTTCTAAGTCACCTATGCGGTGAGGAAGATCTCCGTGCTGTCTAGCGCAAGGTCGTCATCTTTCTAAGTCACCTATGCGGTGAGGAAGTACGAGTCAGAGCAATATCAAACAATCA
Source organism: Psychrobacter sp. HII-4 (assembly GCF_904846595.1). NCBI lineage: Bacteria > Pseudomonadati > Pseudomonadota > Gammaproteobacteria > Moraxellales > Moraxellaceae > Psychrobacter > Psychrobacter sp. HII-4. The sequence continues at coordinate 6,718 of NZ_CAJHBJ010000003.1, forward strand.
AAGCTTTCTAAGTCACCTATGCGGTGAGGAAGTACGCTACGCACAGAGGCTTTAAATTTGACACTTTCTAAGTCACCTATGCGGTGAGGAAGGTCGAGCTTATCCGCAGCTCATGGAAATATCATTTCTAAGTCACCTATGCGGTGAGGAAGACTGGCTATCTTGTTGATACTGACGCAAGGACTTTCTAAGTCACCTATGCGGTGAGGAAGCTGGCTCACCGTTGTTACCAGCCGTCTGTTTTTTTCTAAGTCACCTATGCGGTGAGGAAGCAGTCAATGCGAGATTTTAGAGAGCGTGCTGATTTCTAAGTCACCTATGCGGTGAGGAAGCAATATTTTTATGGTTTGCTTGAAAGTAGTTATTTCTAAGTCACCTATGCGGTGAGGAAGGTGACAAGATGGGACACATACACATATGCATATTTCTAAGTCACCTATGCGGTGAGGAAGTAGCATCTGAGCCAAACGGACACTTGATTTCATTTCTAAGTCACCTATGCGGTGAGGAAGGTTGAAACCGATGAAGTCGAGCAGGACGAGCATTTCTAAGTCACCTATGCGGTGAGGAAGAGATAATGCCAGCAGGGTCAAAAGGCTCAGCATTTCTAAGTCACCTATGCGGTGAGGAAGGCTACGATGAATAAACGTAAAAGACTACTTGATTTCTAAGTCACCTATGCGGTGAGGAAGCTTTTACAATGCGCTCAAACTCAGCGACAAAATTTCTAAGTCACCTATGCGGTGAGGAAGTTGATTTAGATGCTGGCACTTTGACGCTTAACTTTCTAAGTCACCTATGCGGTGAGGAAGAGACCCTCATTTTGATATCCGTCGAGCCGTAGTTTCTAAGTCACCTATGCGGTGAGGAAGTAAAAGTTTACTTATAATAAACCACATCGCAATTTCTAAGTCACCTATGCGGTGAGGAAGAACTGGACTGCTTGGCATCATGCACTCAGACATTTCTAAGTCACCTATGCGGTGAGGAAGACTAATGCACAAACCAAGCCGACAATGCCGCATTTCTAAGTCACCTATGCGGTGAGGAAGACAGCAAGAGCAATGGGCATTGATTTTACAACTTTCTAAGTCACCTATGCGGTGAGGAAGGGATATCGGCAACTCGGACGGCTGTGCTATCTTTTCTAAGTCACCTATGCGGTGAGGAAGGTACTCAGTGACAGTCATGCCCTGCTCGCTCAGTTTCTAAGTCACCTATGCGGTGAGGAAGTTTAGTCCTTAACTGTCAATTTGACGGTCAAGTTTCTAAGTCACCTATGCGGTGAGGAAGTTAAACTGGCAAGGTATATCCAAAATTGTTTTTTTCTAAGTCACCTATGCGGTGAGGAAGAGTAAGTCTGTCCGGTCACAGGGTCGCGCTCTTTTCTAAGTCACCTATGCGGTGAGGAAGTCGGCGATGTTTGTCTTGCCAGTAATAGTCATTTTCTAAGTCACCTATGCGGTGAGGAAGTATGCTCAGGAAATGACAGCGCAATACGCTCATTTCTAAGTCACCTATGCGGTGAGGAAGGGATATCGGCAACTCGGACGGCTGTGCTATCTTTTCTAAGTCACCTATGCGGTGAGGAAGATGACCTTTAAGACTTACACCGTCTCATATATTTTCTAAGTCACCTATGCGGTGAGGAAGGGCTTGAGGTATCGAGGATTACTAGGTGTCTATTTCTAAGTCACCTATGCGGTGAGGAAGAAACCTAAGACGCAAGGCGTGGGGATTGGTGATTTCTAAGTCACCTATGCGGTGAGGAAGTATTCACCTTTGGCAGTAATACCTTTGCCAGTTTTCTAAGTCACCTATGCGGTGAGGAAGGAATTGGCGGCAAGATGATCCGCAAGTCTATTGTTTCTAAGTCACCTATGCGGTGAGGAAGATGATTATGCCAAACAAGTAACCAATGAAAAATTTCTAAGTCACCTATGCGGTGAGGAAGTCTATCGTATCGTAGGGAGATGGCTTTTCTTATTTCTAAGTCACCTATGCGGTGAGGAAGGAGCAATGGTTGCCTGAGCTTTACCGCGTTATTTTCTAAGTCACCTATGCGGTGAGGAAGTAGCGACTTTGTGGGCGCTGAAGAGCGCATGTTTTCTAAGTCACCTATGCGGTGAGGAAGCTCGTTATGCGCTTCGTAGTAGCGAATCCAGCTTTCTAAGTCACCTATGCGGTGAGGAAGGAGCACCCATTCCCAGCCTGCGGCTTCTTGTTTTTCTAAGTCACCTATGCGGTGAGGAAGAGGTCGGCAAAAGGTTGCTAAAGGGCGGTGCTTTTCTAAGTCACCTATGCGGTGAGGAAGAATGTAGAGGGACAAGACGTTTTTTGGCGTGTTTTCTAAGTCACCTATGCGGTGAGGAAGATCGCGGTGATTGGAAAAATCCCAACGGTAAATTTCTAAGTCACCTATGCGGTGAGGAAGAAAAACATCAAAAGAGCTTTATAGTTACGTTTTTTCTAAGTCACCTATGCGGTGAGGAAGAGAAGCTAAAGACTCCGCTTTAAAGGCTCTACTTTCTAAGTCACCTATGCGGTGAGGAAGTGCAATGCTTTACTGGCCAACCTGATAAGACAGTTTCTAAGTCACCTATGCGGTGAGGAAGTTATCAAGTAGCTAATATCAGCGGCGCTATAATTTCTAAGTCACCTATGCGGTGAGGAAGTTGTCAAAGTCAAACAAGATAGGGTTTTTAGCTTTCTAAGTCACCTATGCGGTGAGGAAGCATTACTGGATAATTCATTGTTATATCCTCTATTTCTAAGTCACCTATGCGGTGAGGAAGGTGTCGTAAGCAGCTAGGTCTTGCGCTGTAAATTTCTAAGTCACCTATGCGGTGAGGAAGGCATTCATGCACAGATACAAGCCAAAAAAGGTTTTCTAAGTCACCTATGCGGTGAGGAAGCAATAGCTTTAATGTGCTTCTGATCGCGTTTGTTTCTAAGTCACCTATGCGGTGAGGAAGAGCGTCAAAAAGAAATTTTATCTCTACTTAGCTTTCTAAGTCACCTATGCGGTGAGGAAGATACCGTCACCGATACCGTCATTCGTTAAAGTTTTCTAAGTCACCTATGCGGTGAGGAAGAAGTGGCTAAAAACTAAAATTGATGCTATTGTTTTCTAAGTCACCTATGCGGTGAGGAAGGTTAAATGACATGACTTACCCCTATGCAAAATTTTCTAAGTCACCTATGCGGTGAGGAAGAGGAATTATACCTCAAAAAACTCAATTACAACAAGGCGTGGAGAGTGAAACACCCTATTTTACCCTCCGTTTTTCGCCCTAATCTAACTGATTGATTTTATTACAAGTTTTTAAATAGCTTAAAAAAAGGGTTTTTTGTCCCAATTTTTGGGTAATTCGTCATTACCTTATAAGTAGCTTACCAATGGGGCACAGTAACCTTATCTGCCGCATTGTTAATGCCATAGCTGTTAAACGACCCTTGAGTCTCATTATCTGCCATTTCTTGAATGATAGATAATGCGTAGGGTTGATTGTTGCTGATACTCCTTAAGTTGATATACGGATACGGTTTGTTATCCTGCTTGTGTTTGGCGCAGTGTATCAGTGCCGCCTCCAGCGTAATGCTTTTGTGCTCAGCGAATGCTTCAGCCTGCTTGAGCACATTTTTATGGCGGTAGCGTCTGATCACAACGTGCCCTTTGGCTTTGTCACCAACCTCATTGATGCGCTTCACATGCACATAGTCCGTCAATCGCTCCAGCCATTTATCGAGATTGAGGGTCTCTAAGTCTTTTTGGCTTGGGGCAAAGACTCGAAGTTTTAGACCAAGCTTAGATGATTTACCCTTTTCATCATAATGATAATCAGGGAAGCTAACACCGATAGATTCGATGCTGTGCTTGTTTTTCATCTCCGCTAAGGCAATATGAAATTGGGTAAATAGCTTACTCCAGATGAAATATCTACTGATTTCAGGATCAGGTAATAGAGTAATTTCTTGGTAATGAGTCAAGCTTGTCGTTGAGTCGGTCATCACTTACTCCTTGCCACTGGCACCGAACACACCACCACGGATAAGTACACCCATCACATAATGCTGCTGGTTGACGTCCGGCGTATCACCTTTTAATACCCAGTTATCAAACAGGCTGTAGAAGTCCATTTTATCTTTAGGTTGGCGAAAAGCAGTACCTAATGTCGTGACTGCACCATAAGGTTCGATAGCGATAGGGAACTCAGCATCAGGGTACCAATCGTCAATGCTACGAATGGCATTGCTGACTTTTTGCGAGTGCATGCCTGCTTTGCCATTAATCTCATACAAGATTTTACTTTTGCTCTTACCCGTATCAAGTACCAGCTCTTGCGAAGGATAAACTTCTTGACCATAACCCATGATGGCAGCGGCTTTTACATATAAAATGATAAAAGCGTCTCCATTTAAGCCTTTTTCAATCAGCCCAGCCAGTTCATTAATTTTGCTATCGTCTGTATTGAAGTCTTTTAGTGAAATGGACTTTGCATCAAATTCAAAGTCGTGTTTAGTACCATCAATATCACAGCTGACCTCAACCTTAATACTTTCAGCGCCCACGCGGTTGCGCCATAACCAGCGAGCATTAGCGATGTTGCTGGCGTAGCGACGAGCCAACTCATTAACGCCTTGGTTATCCAAATAATCCTGTACCGTTGAGACTAAGGCCTGTTGATAATCTTGGTCGTTACAGACGCTAGGCTTACCAGTGAACGGCAATACCTTACAGCTCCACGTTACAATCAGAGTATCATTGGTTTCATCTAATGAGGCTGAATCTACCGTTTGTAGATTGGCTTTTTGAATCTCGGCATCGAGCTTGGCAGGGTCTTTAGCAATGGCGCTTTTTTGACGGTTACTAATCGTACCTCGGACAGACTTTTCGTTAATGGTTACAGGACTAATTTTAGCGTTAGCAGTTTGGCTGTCTGTTTGTGCAAAGAAACCATCTGAGATATCAAGGTTACGCTCAAAGGCTAGGACGGATGCAGTTTTTAGGGCTGTTTTTGACATATTATTCTCCATGATTGTAAGAAATTAAAAGTTAATTGAACGGGTTATTGATTAGAACAAAGTAAAATTAAAACTCTTGATTTTGAGTGACTAAATAAAGTGATTCATCAGCATCATAGTGGTAGCGCCAAAACGCATTAGCAATATCATTATCACCGCCGACACTATTTAAACGCTGCGGATAAACCCACTTGCCAAGGCTATATATAGCTTCAACATATTGACTAGGATATTCAGGATTGCGCACGTTTTGCATCATGCCAGCGTCATATAAATCAGAGATACCTTGATAGCCTATCGGCATAGGCACTAGCCAGCCGTGTCCGCTTTTACGTGAGGTAGTTAGCCACTTTGTATCGCCGTTTTTTTGGGTTTCAGGAATATGATGTAGTGTACAAACATCTATCAAAGCGTCTAGTGGCGTCGCGTCTGGGTTGTCTGCTTGCACCTTATCGATAATCTCGGCAAAGTCGTCCTGCGCGTCCATCAACACAAAAGCCGGCAGTAATTGCGCAGTAATAGAGCTGACGTCATCTTTATCAAAGAATTGCACTGGCTCAAACCTTGCCAAGCCCCTTACACTACCACCAGCCATGCGCTGCTGCTGTAGCCATTGCTTGGTTTTTTGCATGGCATAATCTTGCTGCTCATTAGTTAAGGTATCTGTACCTAATATCTCGACTACAAAGGTCATCACCAATCGGCATTTGCCTTCTTCAATTATAGAGGCGGTTTTGCCATCTTTTTTGATGGGATTGCGCGTTTGGTTAAAAGTGTAGTTGTTATAACTATTAGGGCGATACATTTGAGGTTGGCAGTCATGACAGGCAAGCAGTACACCGCCTAAACAGACATCAGAGAGCAGCTCATCATCTGCCATTTTTCGTGACATCGCATGAAAGCTACCCAAAAACCCAGTGATAGCAGGGAAGCCATAAGTCAGTGGACTTGAGATAGTATTTGCCCCTTCAATAACGACCTTTTTAAACATCAAATAGCCAACCACACCAATACTATTGTCATCATCTATGCGGCTCATAAAAATACTCCTTTGCCTGCGCGCTCGTAGCGTTTTTTCATATCCTCAATCTCACGTTCCCATTCCAGATGTTCAGCATCACCAAAATCGTTGGCTATTTGCTTAAATTCAGCTTGCATTAAGGTATTGAGCCAACGCGCAAAACGGTGAACGATTTGACTATGCCAAGCATCATCTTCTTCACGTTCTGCTTTGAACTCAGCTTCACCCTCAAGGTCGGCGCGTTTGGGGTCGAGCCAAAGCTTCTCAATGCGGTCAAGCTCATAGTCTTTTGACCAGCCAGCATGTAGGGTAGTGCGGATATCTTCTGCTGCGGCAAATATCTGATATAACACTTCATCGATAGCTCGTTTGCGCGCGTCTCTGACATCGAAAATATTGCGCGTATCTTTAATGGACTTAAAAATATTTTGGATGGCTTCGCGGGCGTTATATTCCATGCCAGTGCTAAAGATACTATTGGCAAATTTGGATAATTTAAAAGCGCGGTCTTGCTTGATGATTGGTGGCAGAGAGGGGAGGAGGTAGTTACGCCCACCTTGTTTACTCATGAGCAGACTGACGTTTTGCGGCTTAGTGCCACCAAGCTGAACGGTTGCCAAATTATTTAAGCTCACATAAGGACGCTGTTCGGCAGTTTTCTTAAAGCGATTATCGCGGGCAGCTTTATTCTCATCAGAAAATTTAAGATGATTGACGCGTTGGTAAACTTCATGGGTAAGTACAGAAGGATAAAGCGGGACGATATTAATATAATTAAGCTGCTCAATGTCGGTCTCTTCATAAGCGTTGGTCACCCATAAGGTCTGTTTATTACGCTCATGAGTGACAGGCTCAATAATGTTGTTTTGTAGTGCCTCTTTAAAGGTCTGTTGGTAAGTATTTGCAAGAGTCTGGTCACTGTTAAGTGAAGCAACAAAGTCAGTATTATCGTCTAGAATAAGATCACGAATTTTAGTTGTCTCATTTATTTCAAAATCGAAAAAAGCCGCAAGGGGCAGGGCAGCAGCATTACCATTAGCATCAATATAGCTACTATCTATTGAGTGCGTACCGACGATGGTTTCTGATAAATTATTTATGACTTCAAAACTGACGTTATCGCCCTTGGCGTCAGGGTGTACCCCTTTTGAGATATGCGTACCAAAATTTAATTGCTTTGCCATGCGCGTTGCAGCGTCAGCAATCCAATTATTGACGCTATATTTATCTTTAGCATCTGCTAAGGTTTCTTTTAACTCTGAAGCCTTTTCATGCTCCTTATTTTCAATGGCTTTAGCGAGCTGCTTTTGCTCGGTTTCAGTCTTTTTGTCGTATTGGCTAGCAAGAAAGGCGTTGACCGCATTGCTTGCTAGCTCTGGGGGTATGTCAGTCATAGATTGTATCCTAAATAACGTTTAGTAATATTCTGAGGATGGCGTATAGATATGGAATACCTATACGCCTTACAGTATCAGAAAATAAGTTTATCGCTTATCTTTAGGGGGATAAGGGTCATTACCATGGCTATCAGCATTGCTGATTCTGCCATCTTTATTATGAATAACTAATTCAGACTCTTGATTGCGACTGATTCCACGTGCATGGTCAACTGCATCTGTTTTGCGCTCATGATGTTTAATGGCACGTTTGCTACCACCACCTTTAACATCCCAGCCACCTTCCGAATTTGGCACAACATGATGTGTTTTTCTCGCCATAATCAATTACCTCGTATGAACCTATAAGTAAAAGCCAACATCAGTATTGAATAGTTGACTAAAGCATTAAAGCATAAGCTTAAATTATAATCAACCATGTCATACATAATATTTAAATAAAATAATCGATTTGTTATTATAGTACACCATTGCTTAAATGGCTTAGAAAATGTCATACACAATATTAAATTTCACCACCGCATAGGTGGATTGGCTCAATCAAGAAGCACGGTTAACGCCGTGCTTTTTTCATGCCAATAACTCACTCCCGCACAAAACCAAAAAACTCATGAAACACCCAGCCGCGACTGTTATTAGCCTTGATGCTATCAAGTGACACTGACGAGTAGGTAATGGCTAATGAAAGCAAGCTCTTATCAGGCTGTGCCACTTGTAAGTCCTGCAAGACGTCATTCAATGAAGTGCTCAACCACGGCTTTATTTGCGCGTGCTCAAAATTAAAGTCTAGCGGCTGAATGGTTTTATTATGGATGGTAGATTTAACTAAACCTTTTTCAAATACATCTTCTGCATAGTAAGCATCAAATCCTGTCGTTGGCACATCAGTTTCTTCGTTATCATTAACCATGCGCGGAATTAATAACCAATCGTCTTGCGGAGTGCCAGCTCGAAAAGGACTGATTTGCTGTAGATGAGTATGCGTACGATTGGCTGTGGCTTTGCTATCCCAGTAAGCATTGACATAGTTAAGCTTAGGGTTGTTAAGGAGATGTCGCATAACTTGGTGTTCGAGGTCGCTCAGCGTTTCTACTGTTTTATCATGAGCTGCTTTAATTCTAGGTCTGGCATCAACTTGTGCTAATTGTTCTGCTGTCATTAGCTCATTCAAATCGTAGCTTGGTGGTTTAAACAGCGTGGTCTCAAATCCTGGATGGGTAAAGATAGGGCGCTTGCCATTAGGGTACTTAAAGTAGCGAATATTGTATTGCAGCAGCAGGATATTTGGCTCATTAGCGACCTTGTCAGGACGATGTCGCCAGACACGCCCAGCCAGCTGAATGATAGAGCGCATAGAGGAGGGTTCTACGATTGCCCAGTCATAATCATGGTCGCGCCCGACTTCTGCGACAGGAGTAGCCAGTACCATAAAGATATGATTTTTATTAGGGTTATTAGCAATGGCTTGCTTAATCTCAGAATGATCAAAAATGCCAACTTTACTATCGCTACGGTCTAAAATTCTATCCAGCTTATTCTCCAAAGCATTGCGCAGTAGTAAAAGCTGCTTAGCGTGATAGCACGCTACATGTATAACCGTGTCATCTGGTACCGTTATGCTGTCTGCTTTAAATAACTGCATAGCGATACTGGTAATGTTGTTAATATTGGCAACGCGAATGAGTCCAATGCTTACCCGCACATCTTTATCAGCTTGAAGCTTATTATCAGACACTTCATGATACTTATAGTGCAAGCCTATGGCAGCATCAACCAAAGTCTGCGCCAAAGTGCTATAAAACTGCGACGCTTTATCCTTTGTATAGTTAGCTGAAAAAGGCAGTATTTCTGCCTTACGTCTGATAGGTTGCTGGGCTAAATAGCTGGCACGTTTATCACAAAATTGTTTATGACTGTTTTGAAAGCCATTAACGTCGCTGCATTGTTCCGATAGCATCGCTTTGGGCTGCTCATCGAACCATGCGCAAACTACTTTTGGCGTAGGTTTATTCTGACTTTGATTAAATAGTTTTCGCCCCTCCATATAGGCTTCAAACAGTCCTGTCACCAAGTCAGGGGTCAAGGTTGCAGATGAAAGCAGCACTCGCGTACCAAAAAGTCCTGCTAGATGCACTAAACGCGACAGCGCAGGCAAGTCCGCTTGATCAAAGTCATCAGGTTCATCGAGTATTAAGTCACTACTGAGCAGTCGTAGCATGGGGGCAATATATTTACCACCACGTTTGCACTCAGAGGCTTGGATAATATGGTCAACGGTACAGGTCACGATAGGCGCAAATATTAAATCGCGTGCTTTAGGGCTAGCGATGACCGTATCGAGATTCAGCGCCTCATAGTCTTGATAGTCAATGTCGCTATCGACGATTTCATCTAACAAATCTTCGATGGACTCACTACCGAAAGTTTCAGACTCATTATCAGGCTCATCGTCCTTTTTATATTCACCGATAATGTCATTAATATCATTAGTCTTGTTATCGTATGCCAGCTCAAACAATTTTTTATTGGCGCTACCACCGACTAATATGGCTAACTGGTCACCTGCCAATTTTAAGTTTTTACGAAAGCTTAAACCGGTCTGCAAGGTTAGAATCCGCAGTCCTAAAGCGATAGTAAAGCGCGCTCCTTTTTTTGGGTCAGCTAGAGCGTACATAATACGTGCATTACCGATGGTTTTACCCGCACCTGTCGATGCCATATTAACGCCAAAAAACCCATGCTCGCGCGTGGCTTCTTGCAAACCATAAGTCATCTTGAAAGCTTGATTCTGCCATTTAAAACGTTCAATCCCAGTAGGTTTAGCTAATGGATCATGATTACGTAGTGTTGGCATTTCGCTTGCAATGATAGGTAGCGCACGACAAAAATGTGCTGTAAAAGCTCCAACACCTAATAAATGCTCCTCAAGAGATTGTTTAACAGTCGGTGTGCTAGCGCTTCTGTCAGTATTAGCTGCTAGCTTTTTAAAACTGCTATCAACCTTGATACAGCGAGAGTCGTCTTCTTTAAGACTAGAATAATTGTGGTCACCTACCATTAAACACAGACGTGATAAATGCAATAAAAACGGGTCACTGATGGCTTTCTTATTCTCAGAAGCTTGTTGGCTTATTTGCATTAAGGTCGGGTTATTTAAGGCTTTTTTAGACCAACGCCTGATATTCTTTTGCCAAGCTAGGCTATTAATGACTAACTGATCGAAGTGCCAAAAGTCCTTTAATTGCGCTTTGGTCATCTCCTCTAACGACTTAGGGTTTTTTACCCAATAGTCGAATGGCTCAATTTTTCCATAAAACTGATTTAAGTCTCTTTTAATCTCTAACGTATTTTGGGGTAATTGCAAACGTTGAATATCTTTGTAAGGGTAAAAAACCTTTTTGATAGGTGGCAAGCGGTGATGAGTGACAATCAGCCAAGCGACCCACTGTGCTAGGGGCGGCATAGCTTTTATATTGACGACATCTTTATTAGCATTAGATAGTAGATTTTCTATATTGTTATTTTCTAACCATTTATTTAAATTCATTAAACGGTCAAGCCATGCTTCGTCAGTGTTGCAATCGCCAATCATCAGCTCAAACAGTTTTAATGATATCCATTCATGCCGATAAGAATCGCCTTGTTTACTACCTTGTATAAGCTTTTTTTGAAAGCCAATCGTTGATTTGCCAATGTCGTGGAGTAATGCAGCAAGTGTAGCGATAATTTGAATACTACTGGCATAACTCCATTCATTCTCCCACTCACTATGCAGAATATTTCTTTTGGTACGGTTCACAGGAACCACACCCACCTCATTAAACCGCCGCTTATTCCCCACAATCCATACCAGCTCGGTCAGCTGGCGCGTCTTATTACGATGACAGCTCACCGCTGTAGACTTGGTCGCAGATTTACGTAGTAGCTGCTTAACTGTCTTTAATCCATCTTCTGTAATCGCCGTCTGCCACACATTATTACCAATACGGTTGGCAAAGACGTCTAAGATTCTGCGAGTACGTTTTAGCGATTTCTTCTCGCATTGAGAGACAAAGGTAACGATCATTTTCTACACCTGCCAGCTTTTATTCATAGCAATCTGTTTAACGGCTTCAAACTGATAATCCAGTGCATGATGTTTGGTAAATAAGTTTAAGCACTCCTGGCGAAACTCTTGCTCGCTCATATTTTCGCTGGCGCAAATAAAGGCGAGGGGCAGCACTAGGGCGTCTTTGATAATATCGGCAATATCAAATACCAATGCGCCGCGCCGGGTTTTGCCATGCATCACTGCGAAGCCATGCGGAATACCTAGCGTCCATGCCGTCGTCGCACCCAGTCCATAGGCAAGGTAGTTGCCGTGATTGAGAAAACCATTGGCTTTATCAATGCCATCATGGGCGCGGGTAAAGCCGTCGTAGCCGGTGTTTTTGGCGGCGAGTTTATACAGGTTTTTGGTCAGACGAGCTTCTAACTGCAATAAGTGCATGACCTCAGTTTGCTGATCGATTTGACGAATATTATTATCGATGAGCGCTTTAATGTCATCACGACTGCTATCAAATCCCTGACGTTTTAGATCGACATCTTTACCCCAAACGGCTTGTAAGTAGGCTAGACGCGCATGTTGTAGCATTTTAGCGGCAGCTAGGCGTTTATCGTCATCCCACCACCAACTGAGCCAACCTTGCACATATTCTGTCGGTCGATACTCGCTTTGCGGGGTCAGCCACTCGACGAAGACTTCACGCTCAGATCCCATAAATAGCGGCGTACCTCCGCCACCGCAAAACCCTACTAATACGCCAGCTTGGGATAGCAAACGCATCGCCGCTTGGGTGATGGAGGTGCCCGTACCGAGTAGAATGGAGGTGGTATTGGCAATAGGAATGTTGTAGAACAGGTTGGCTTTATCGTCTTCGGTGAGATAGAGAATTCTGCCGTCTTTTTGCATGACGCGGCAGTGGGAGAGGTAGTAGATATTGGCGCGTTTGGAATGCAAGATGGTTTTTAGGTCGGAGGAGGCAAAGCTATTGTCGGTATAGGGATTGCTGGATTTTGCCATAATAGTTCCGTCTATTGAAAGTATCGTAGAATTTGAATACGGATTTACTTTAACGGAACTTTGTTCGTAAAACAATGAATAATATATTTAAAACGACAGTATATGTCGCTAGTTAATTGAATGCGAAACCAGATAACCTAAGTTATCTGGTAATTAATTACACTTAGTAGTCTATCTACTTACAGTAATCTGACCACCTGAAAAGCTGATACACCCTTCGCAAAACCAAGACCGCAAACTTCTTGCATAAGGTATATCTGCTGGGACATCAAGCTGGTATGGACGACCACAGTACTCACAATGCACATCGTCTAGATAGGCCTGACATTTCGAGAGTGTCCTAAACAGTAAAGAGTAGCTTATACCGTAAGACTGACATAGGATCTCTACATGAGCGAGATAATTATCAGGCGAATTATAAGACCAGTACTCACGGCAAAAGTCTTTAACTGCCTCATTAAGCGTTGGGTCGAACACGAAACTTATACTCATAGTATTCTCCTTAGTAGCCATAGATGGTTTGCGGTAAAAGGACATAAAGCTCGCTTTCTAACTGGCTGCACATCTCGTCAACCATATAGCCACTATTAGCATCTAAGCGTTTCTGTACCCATACGCGTATCGCCATATGATTATCAAAACAGCTTTTTATTCCCAAAAAACGCGCTAGGTTGGAACCAGTAGATACGCATAGCTCACGAATAAGCGTATTAGCAATTTCATTGGCATCTTCACTGATCGCACCATCAGGCTTAAACTCGCTAAACAGCTTTTCATAATTAATGATTTTCATTGTGACGTCTCCTGGTCAGCAGAGGATTGAACCAATTGACTGCGATTGACCAATGCTTCAAACGCACTGCCATCCTGCCTTGTCATATTTGGTACATAACGACTATACGTATTGAATAGCATCTTAGTCGTAGCGTGTCCCATTTGACTGGCTATCCACTCAGGACTTTCGCCAGCCGCTAGCCAAAGCGTTGCTGCAGTATGACGAGTCTGATAAGCATTACGCTTTTTGAGACCTAAAATCTTAAGAGTAGGGTGCCAAACACGTTTATTCACGTTGTTGTAATCAAGTGGCTCACCCGTATGCGCGCAAAACACATAGTCAGATCGCTTATAAGTGATGGCCTGCTGTTCCTTTAGAGCATCGTAGACCCAAGGTGACATTTGAATCGCACGATAAGACTCTTGAGTCTTAGGAGGAACAATCTTACCTTTGACATAAGCTTGTTTGATCACAATCTCACGTCGATTAAAATCAATGTTCTCCCACGTCAACCCATCAATCTCACTCGTACGCATACCTGTAAAAAAACGTACCAAGTAATAATTGCGATAGTCTGCTCTCACACCATTAATAAACGTCCAAACCTCGTTCAGTGTGAATGGTTGAATATCTGTTTTGGGCTGTTTGAGCGCATTGATATCGTAGTAAGGATTATCAAACTGATAGCGTTTCGCTGCTTCTTTTAGTATCATACCTAAAGGTACCATGATCGAATTGATGCGTGCCGCTGACAGATGCTTGTTAGCTTTTCCGTACGTTACTTTGGCGAGCGATGAACGGAAGGCTAATACATCTGTCTTTTTTATGATATGGATAGGCTTAGTGCCAAACTTAGGCAATAAATACATATCAATAATTTCTTTAATCTTACGTTTGTAAGTATCACGCCATTCGATCTCTTTTTCAGAAAACCATAGCAGCGCAAATTCCTTAAATGAAAGGACGTCACTTTGAAGACAGTCCTTGCGATCACTTAACGCCATCATCTCATCGCATTTATCGCTTTTGGGGAAATACTTAGCATAACTAAATATGCCCAAGGTAATCTCTGCTTCCATTTTTTCAATCACTTTTTCAAGCTTCTTACGATTCGCTGGCGTGTCTATAAGGTTTGTCGTTTCTCTACAGCGTTTGTTCATATAGCGAAAGTCGACCACCAACTTGTTATATCTACTTCTGATATTAGCCATGATAGTTCTCCTTATTGTAGTGCCATAGCGTTGATGCTACCGGTAATACCAGTACGCATATCTTTTTCGATCTCTTCCCAAACATATAAAATTTTGCGTCCACCAAACGGCCGGATGTAATGAATACCTTCGATAAGCACAGTATCTTTGAGCTCATTACGTATCGTACGAGGGTTATACTTAATGAGCTCAGAAAGCTCTTGGGTAGTTAGGTAGGTATGTGACATAATAAATTCCTTGTAAGCCAATTAAATAACTAGGTTTTTTTATCGAGATAACAAATAATTCTATGAAAGTATTTTGTTATTCGATAGAAGTACTTTACTAGCTATCGTAAGTCGATGCAAGTACTTTTTTAGTCTATTAAGGAATTATTGATGATTTTATGTAATTTACCGGTACTACTAGCTGAACGGCGTATGAAAGTGGCAGATTTGATAAGAATGACAGGAATTAGCAAGTCGACTATGCACAAGATCTATAATGAGCAAACATCAAGAATCGATTTCGAGACTATGGATAAGATTTGTGAAGCATTAGATATTGGCGTAGGCGACTTATTTACTTATGTACCTAACGAGTCGCTAGATGAAGAAAAGTAAATTAGTTTTAGGGTGGTTTTAGAACAACTAGAGTAGAGGTCAAAAAGACTATATTGATAAATAGGAAAAATTAAGGGAAGGCGCAACTTGGGCACATTTTGGGCACACAGATTTTTCAGTGCTAATTGTTTAAATGTAGAAAGGTCTAAAGTCTAATTAATATTAATCTATCTATTCCGCTACAGCCCTCATATTACGGGCATAAAAAAAGCCCCAATCTTAAGAGTGGGGCTTTCGAATCTGGTAGGCGTAACTAGATTCGAACTAGCGACCTCTACCATGTCAAGGTAGCGCTCTAACCAACTGAGCTATACGCCTATTTAGGTTGAGCATTTTAGCAAGTTTTTAAGACTTTGCAAGCCTTTTTTATAAAAAAATTGAATTATTATGAAAATACTTATAATTCCTTCGATATTGAAGCTTTTTATGGCCTTTCCTCTACAGTTTGGCGACTGCCAGCGATTTATCTGATGCGTTTGGCTGGTGTTCTGTGGGTGATAAGCACTAAGAATAAAGCTGCATAGAGATATCACCGGCATTGATGTTACTATGGTTGTCATAATGGCTCAGTGGTTGTCATAAAAAAGCAATGGTTTTGATCAGAGGTCGTTGTACAGACTGTTTTGTTTGATGTCAGGACTCAATGATGACGGTGACAAGGCTATGATGATATTAACGTAGAATGGGATAGATTATGGGGTTATTAGTCGAGGGAAAGTGGCAAGATCAGTGGTATGACACAAAATCCAGTGGGGGGCGTTTTCAGCGTGAGGACGCAGGCTTTAGAAACTGGGTGACCGCAGATGGTAGCGCAGGCCCATCAGGGGTAGGCGGTTTTAAAGCCGAGCCAAACCGTTATCATCTGTATGTATCGCTGGCTTGCCCTTGGGCGCATCGCACCACCATTTATCGTAAGCTCAAGGGCTTGGAGGATATGGTGTCGTTGTCGGTCGTGCATCCGTTTATGGGTGATAAGGGCTGGACGTTTGCCGCAGGCGAGGGCGTGATTGCTGATCCGCTACACGATGCCGATTATGCTTACGAGATATACGTTGCGGCGAAGCCTGATTATACAGGACGCGTCACGGTACCTATCTTATGGGATAAAAAAACCAACACCATCGTCAGCAATGAGTCATCAGAGATTATCCGTATGTTTAACACCGCCTTTGATGAGGTCGGCGCGCGTGCTGGTAACTTTTTGCCAGCAGAGAAGTTGGCCGAAATCGATGAGATCAACGATAGGGTCTATACAGCGGTAAACAATGGCGTCTATAAGGCAGGGTTTGCTACCACGCAAGCTGCTTATGAAGAGGCAGTGACGGCGCTATTTGAGGCGTTAGACATGCTCGAGGCGCGCTTGTCCCAGCAGCGCTACTTGGTCGGCCAGACGATCACAGAAGCAGATTGGCGCTTATTTACCACGCTTGTGCGTTTTGATAGTGTGTATTTTGGTCATTTTAAATGCAACATACGCCGTATTGTTGATTATCCCAATCTATGGGGCTATCTACGAGAGTTGTATCAAGTGCCAGGCGTTGCAGAGACGGTCAATATGACGCATATCAAGCAACACTATTATGGCAGTCATACCAATATCAATCCAACACGTATCGTCCCTGTCGGGCCTGCGATTGATTTTCATTCACCACATCAGCGTGATAAGGTATAAGTTTATTTTAAAGTGACCATTTATCAAATTGTCTGTGTGTTTAAGAGGTTTACCGACAGAGGCTAACGGATACTGATAAAAAATACCACAACAAAAAAACGCCCCAGCTGACCGATGTTAGCTGGGGCGTTTTTGAAAGATAAACTACTGATTAAACTTATCTTTAAGCGTTATTTAGCTGACGCGCTGCCTCTAAGGCAAAATAGGTCAAGATACCGTCGGCGCCTGCACGGCGAAAACCGATTAACGATTCTAAAATCACCGCATCGCTCAGCCAGCCGTTTTGAATCGCTGCCATGTGCATGGCATACTCGCCTGAGACTTGATACGCAAAGGTCGGCACACCAAAGGTGTTTTTGACTTCGCGAATCAAATCCAGATAAGGCTGACCGGGTTTAATCATCACCATATCGGCGCCTTCGTTGATGTCCATAGCGACTTCATGCAGTGCCTCAGCACGATTACCAAAGTCCATCTGATATTGTTTTTTGTGCCCACCTTTTAGGTTGCCTGCACTGCCGACAGCATCACGGAATGGTCCGTAATAAGCCGAGGCGTATTTGGCAGAATAAGCCATGATAGCGGTATTGGCAAAGCCCTCGGCCTCAAAGGCATCACGCATGGCTTTGATACGGCCATCCATCATATCACTTGGAGAGATGATATCAGCGCCAGCTCTAGCATGGACGAGTGCTTGCTTGACCAATACCTCGATGGTGGCATCGTTGATGACATAGCCACTATCGTCGAGCAGACCATCTTGGCCATGTGAGGTATACGGGTCCAGTGCCACGTCAGTCATCACCACCATTTCTGGTACGGCGTCTTTGAGCGCGCTGACGGCACGTGCAGCAAGTCCATTGGCATCATACGCCGCTTCGCCATTGGCGGTTTTTAGGCTGCCATCAATGACAGGGAAGATGTCGATGGTGGTCACGCCTTCAGCAAGCAGTTCTTTAGCGTAGTTGATTAACAAGTCAATCGATAAACGCTCAACACCTGGCATGCTAGAGATGGCCTCACGCTGATTTTTACCTTCTAAGACAAAAACAGGGGCGATAAAGTGTTTGGGGTGTAGCTCCACTTCACGAATCATCGCGCGTACATTGTCGTTATAACGCAAGCGGCGCAAGCGAGTGGCAGGATATTGACGGTTAAAGGTATAGCTCATAATCATTCCTTATATTTGTTTTGTTTGATGGGTTTACCTGTTTTAAGCGTTGCCGTCTGATACGGCTATGTGAGGCTGGCTAGTATGGTCTGACTACTATACCCAATAGCCACGGTCAAAAGCAAAAAGCCCTACCAAGTCGGTAGGGCTGATGGTACGTATCGACTGCTAGGGTGAGGGGCGTTGTGTTGCCTTGCCCTCGTTAAGACTGCTTATGGTTCAACGATCTGGGTCACAGGGACGGTCTCTGTACTGGTGTCAAAGGTGGTTTTTTCGGTGATCACCCCGACCGCAGCATCTGTTGTACCATCGTCATTGACATCGACCACCGCGGTTGGCTCAAAGCTCGCGGTTTCTTTGGCCTGCGCTTGCTTGATTGCACCTGCTTCTTGCGGCGAGGCTACCCGTGCTGAGCTGGCAGCCTCGATAGCGTTTACTGCTTTTGCTTTGTTGGTGCTAGCAGGTAAGTTGACCAATTGTACCAAGTTTTTATGCGGTACGGGAATGGCTGTTGGTACATCAAGGTTGGCACCGCCACCGAGCGCTTGGTATAGCTCGATTTGGCTGACGATTTTTTGTAGCTCCAAATCCAAGATACCTTGCTGAGTTGAGAACAGCGAGCGCTGGGCATCGAGTACGTCTAGATAGTTTGCGATACCAGCTTTAAAGCGTGCATCTGCTATCTGATAGGTCTGCTCAAAGTTGTCTTGTAGACGATACTGTGCTTCGAGCTGCTGTCCTAGCGTTGCACGTGTGGCCAATACATCTGACACTTCACGGAAGGCGGTTTGGATAGATTTTTCGTAGTTTGCCAAGGTCTGCTCGCGCTCGATTTTGGCCACGTCGTAGTTGGCATCTAGGCGACCTGCATCAAAGATAGGCACGCTAATACTTGGGCCAAACGACCAGCCCACCGAGCCGCTCTTAAACAAGTCATCCAAACTACCACTACTCACGCCCACACTACTGGCTAGGCTGATAGAGGGGAAGTAAGAGGCGCGTGCCACTTCGATATTGGCACCTGCCGCTTTGAGGCTGTACTCTGCTTGTAGGACGTCAGGGCGATAACGCAGAAGCTCACTTGGCAAGCCTGCATTAAAGATCTGCTGGCTTGTGATATTGCTGACGGCAGGCGCTGGAATCAGCTCATTCGGAATCGGGGCGCCAATCAGATACTGCAAAGCATTACGCGAGGTCAAAATACTACTCTGGGCGCGTAGTACCGCCAGTCTGGCATTTTCTAAAGACGCGCTGGCTTGTAATGAGGGCAGTTTGGGATCGACCCCAGCTTCAAAGCGTTTGTCGGCAATAAACAGCGAGCGCTCACGGCTCTCAGCAGTGGCTTCTGCCAGTTTTAGCTGCGCCAAGCTATAGCTTAGGTTGGCATAGCTTTGGGCGATGTTACTAATCAGGCTGATTTGCGTGGCGTCTTTGGCGGCGCTCGTCGCTAAGAAATTTTGCAAGGCTTGATCTTTTAAGCTGGCAATTTTGCCCCAAAAATCCAGCTCATAGTTGGCCAAGCCTAGGTTGACGTTATAGCTGCTATTGGGGTTTTTGTCGGCGCTATTTTGCGCTTGACGCGTGTAGCCGCCACTGGCGTTGATCGCAGGCAAATCATTGATGTCAGTGATTTGATATTGCGCGCGCGCTTTCTCAATTGCAAGGCGCGCACTCTCAAAGTCTTTGTTATTTTTCAGTCCTAACGCAATCAGACCTTTTAGGCGCTCATCGCTATAAAAATCCTGCCAACGCTGTCCGGCGATACTAGGCTGCTCAGAGGTGCTGACAGTCTCATCACCAAAAGCGCCATAAGCTTGCTCGATCGGCAGGTTAGGTTCGGCGAGAACGAGGCTTGTATCTGCTTTAGGGATAGTATTACAAGCGGCCATACTCAGAGCTAGCACGCTCAGGCCAAGTAAACGTGATGATTTACCAGTAGCTAGTAAAGCTTTAGAGCTTATCGCTCTTACGGCTGAGTTAGAGGTTAAGAATAAAGAACTCATTGTGTATTATCTCCAAGGCTTACAGGCTGATAACTCGCAGGAGGAGTTAATGATTGCTTATCTTCTGTAGAGGCAGATGGGACCGGATTATCACCGCCGCCGTTACCACCTGGATGGTTATCATCATCCCCTTTACCATTACCATTGTGAGCTTCATTGCCCTTATAAGGGAACATGCTGCGCACCCAAATAAAGAACATCGGAATAAAGAAGATGCCGAGGAAGGTAGCGGTTAAGACACCACCGACCACACTGGTGCCAATAGCATTCTGACTGCCCGAACCTGGTCCTGTGGCGAGGAATAATGGCACAACACCGAGCCCAAAGGCAAGTGAGGTCATGATAATTGGACGCAGACGTTGACGTGCTGCGGTCATGACGGCCTCTCTGAGACTATAGCCTTCTTCTTGGTGTTCTTTGGCAAATTCAATAATCAAGATGGCGTTTTTGGCGGACAAACCAACGACGGTGAGTAGACCCACTTGCAAGTAGATGTCGTTAGCAAAACCGCGTAACCACGTAAATATCACCGCACCCAATACCCCAAGTGGAATCACCAGTAGGACAGAGAAGGGGATAGACCAGCTCTCATATAGTGCCGCCAAGCACAAGAATACGACGAGGATTGAAAGCGCATAAAGCATCGGCGCTTGGGCGCCTGACTTTTGCTCTTCTAATGACATACCCGTCCACTCATAGCTGATGCCTTCAGGCAACTTGTCAATCATCGCTTCCATCGCGCTCATCGCTTCACCAGTACTCAAGCCTGGAGCGGCGCTACCCTGAATATTCATCGAAGGTAAGCTGTTATAACGCGTCAGACGCGGTGACCCTGACTGCCATTCACTGCTAGAGAATGCATCAAATGAAATCATGTCGCCCGTATCATTACGTACATACCACTTACCGATGTCATCAGGATTGGTACGGCTACTGGCTTCACCTTGAACATAGACACGTTTGATACGACCACGATCGACGAAGTCGTTGATATAGCTCGAGCCCCAAGCCGTAGAAATAACACTATTGATGCTGCCAAGCGATAGGCCATAAGCCGCTGCTTGCTCTTGGTTGATATTGACCTTGAGCTGCGGTGAGTCTTCTTGTCCGTTAGGACGCACGCCAGATACTTTATCGTTCTGTGCTGCCATGCCTAAGAGCATATTACGGGCTTCAAGTAACCCTTCGTGTCCAAGGTTACCACTGTCTTGTAGCATCAAATCAAAACCACTGGCATTACCAAGCTCAGTAATGGCTGGCGGCACGATAGCAAAAACTTGCGCTTCATTTAACTGGGTAAAGAAATAACCCATCGCGCGATCTGCTACCGCTTGTGCGGTATTCTCTTCCCCAGAGCGCTCCTCCCAATCTGACAGTCGAACGAATGCCAGACCCATGTTTTGGCCTTGACCTGCAAAACTAAAACCAGCAACGGTAAAGACAGAGGCAATATTGTCGCCTTCTTGCGTGTCGTAATAGTTACTGACTTTATCGAGCACGTCTTGTGTTTCATCTAGCGTGGAGCCGGCAGGAAGCTGGACTAAGGTAAACATAATACCTTGGTCTTCTTCTGGCAAAAACGAACCTGGAATACGCAAGAACACCACTGCCATGATACCGATGATGGCGGCATAGCCGATCAGGTACAACCACTTAAAACGAATACTTTTGCCGACGAAGTTTTCATAAGAGCGGCTTAGCTTAAAGAAGCCGCGGTTGAACCAGCCAAAGAAGCCTTTTTGTTGTTCAGTACTGCCTTTTTCATGGCTCTTACCACGTTTTAGCAAGGTCACACATAGGGCAGGGGTGAACACCAATGCCACCAAGGCTGACAGCGCCATGCTCGTGATCAAGGTGATAGAGAACTGACGATAAATAACACCTGTCGAGCCGCCAAAGAAGGCCATCGGTACAAATACGGCAGACAAAATCAGCGCAATACCAATAACGATCTTACTGATCTCGCCCATCGACTGAACGGTTGCATCTTTGACCGAAATATCAGGGTTTTCTTCTAATATTCGCTCTACGTTTTCGACAACAACGATCGCATCATCAACCAGTAGACCGATGGACAGTACCATTGCAAACATCGTCAATACGTTGATACTAAACCCTGCGACATACAACACCGCAAACGTACCTAAGAGTACGACAGGGACAGCAAGGGTTGGAATGATAGTGGCGCGCCAGTTCTGTAAGAAAATAAACATGACGATAAACACCAAGACAATGGCTTCGATAAGCGTATGAACCACTTGCTCGATAGACAAACGCACAAACGGCGTGGTGTCATAAGGCACAACAGAGATAAGGCCTGCTGGGAAGTTTTTCTCAAGCTCCGCCATACGTGCGCCGACCGCCTCACGGGTCTCTAACGCGTTTGCGCCTGCAGCCAATGAAATACCTAGACCTGCCGCTTCTTGACCGTTATACAAGGAGATGATGCTATAGTTTTCACTACCGATTTCGACATCAGCGACATCGCCGAGGCGTACTTGCGCGCCCGAGGTGTCTGTTTTTAGCAAGATATCTTTAAACTCTTCAGGAGTTTGTAGATAGCTCTGTACGGTGACGGTGGCGTTAATGACTTGTCGTTCGGTGTCAGCAGGTGCTTGCCCTAACTGACCGGCTGAGACTTGCGCGTTCTGCGCGCGTACCGCATTGACCACATCAGAGGGCACCATGTTGTAGCTACGCAAGCGCGCAGGGTCCAGCCATATACGCATAGCATACGCCGAACCGAACACCTGTACTTCACCTACCCCTTCAACACGGCTTAGCTGATCGACGACGTTTGAGTTGATATAGTCGGCGATATCCGCACGATCCATACTACCGTCTTCGGAGATAAAACCCTGTACCATCAAAAAGCTACTGGAGGATTTGTTGACGTTGACGCCTTGACGCTGCACCGACTCAGGTAGCGAGCTCATGGCCGCTTGTAGTTTGTTTTGTACTTGTACCTGTGCCGTATCAGGGTCTGTGCCGTTTTCAAAAGTGAGCGTCACAGAGCCGCTACCGTTTGAGGAGCTCGACGATGACATATACATCAGGCCATCAAGGCCCTTCATACGTTGCTCAATGATCTGAACAACGGAGTCTTCGACGGTCTGGGCGTTGGCACCAGGATAGCTGGCACTCACCGAAATCGTCGGCGGTGCAATACGTGGATACTGTTCAATCGGTAGATTGATGACCGATATCACCCCGATGAGCATGACCAAAATAGCCAGCACCCATGCAAAAATAGGGCGATTAATAAAAAAACGTGACATAGTATATCCCTAAGTCTTCCTATCTTTGAATGGAATTAGTTAGCAGCGGCTTCTGTTGATTTTTCTTTGGTAGCGTTGTTTTCAGAGGTGTCATTACCAGCTGGCTTCTTATCCATTGTTTTTGCCGCTTGCTGCGGTGTTTTGGCCTCAGCACCTTTTGCAGATGGTGCTGGATTGGCGCTCTCTAGTGGTTTTACCACCACTTCTTGCTCAGGTTTGACCTTCGAGCCACCAATAACAACTACTTTATCACCCGCTTGCAGGCCATCTGTGACGATCCATTGTCCATCATAAGTACCATTGATGGTGACTGGACGCACTTGGATTTTGTTGTTTTTGTCAGCGATGTACACTTGCGTGTCGCCTTTAGGCGTACGCATGACCGCACTTTGTGGTACTAAGGCGGCGTTGGTGATGACGCTCTGCGTGAGGCGAGCGGTGACGTACATGCCTGGCAACAAGATATTGTTGCTATTTGGGAAAATCGCGCGCAAGGTGACCGCGCCTGTGGATTCATCGACTTTGGCCTCAGAAAGCGCAAGCTTACCGCGTACCGGATAGACCGAGCCGTCTTCTAATACCAGCTCCACAGAGTTCATACCTGGCTGTGCTTTGCCTTCAGAGATTTGTTGGCGTAGCTTTAGTAGCTCAGATGATGACTGACTGATATCGACATAGATAGGGTCTAAGCGAGAGATGGTCACCAACGGATCGGGCTGACCTGCGCTCACTAGTGTACCCGCCGTCACGCTTGAGCGGCCCGTGCGACCCGTCAATGGCGCACGTACGATGGTACGGTTGAGGTCTAGCGTGCTGGCTTGTAGCCCAGCCTTAGCCGTTTGAATGCCTGCTTTGGCACTCTCGATGCCCGCTTGGGTCTGTGCGACAGCGGCCGCCGCGCTTTGTACAGCAGCTTGTGCGGTGCGTACCGCGGTTTGTGCTTGTTCGTATTGCTGCTTGGAGATGGCATCGATATCGACCAGCCCTTGCAGACGTTGTAAGTCGTTTTGCGCCTGCGCCAATGATGCTTGGCGGCTGGCTAGCTCAGCTTTGGCATTGGCGTTGTTGGCCTGTGCTGTCTGATAGTTGGCTTGTGCTTGTTGCACCGCGGCTTGCCCACTGGCGACAGAAGACGCATAGTTGTCGGTATTGATACGATAAAGGGGCTGGCCTTTTTTGACGTTACTGCCTTCACGGAACAGCACTTCGTCGATGACACCATTGACCTGTGGGCGGACGTCAGCGGTTTGATACGCGGCGGTACGTCCGGAGAATGTCTGTACTTGAGGGACGGTATCAAATGTGACGGTTTGGACGTTGACGACCGCAGGCGGCATCTGCTGCTGAGCGGCTTGCTCACCAGCGGCGTCCTCGTTTTTGTCACAGCCAACCAGTACAGCTCCAGATAGCACAGATGCTATTACAAGCGCAAGAGTAGAATGCTTCATCAATGTCCTCGGCAATATGTATAAAGAATAATGGCAGTATAAAAAGTTTATCAATAAATTTTGATGTACGAAATATCGAGGGTCTACTTATTCTGCACATTCATGCCAGTACGTCATACTCAACCTTTGAGTCAATGG
Source organism: Psychrobacter sp. HII-4 (assembly GCF_904846595.1). NCBI lineage: Bacteria > Pseudomonadati > Pseudomonadota > Gammaproteobacteria > Moraxellales > Moraxellaceae > Psychrobacter > Psychrobacter sp. HII-4. The sequence continues at coordinate 31,524 of NZ_CAJHBJ010000003.1, forward strand.
ATTTAATAAAAATCGCTAGTAAGGCAGCCAGTAGCGAGTTTGATTGAGACGCGATTTGGCAAATGTGATATTAGAAGTTTAGGCAGACCACAAAGTAGGTTAGTAAATTTAAAGAGTTATTATAAACTATTGGGGTAACCCCACAGTCAAGTGATTCACGATAAGAAAGCTGACAAAAACTGACCGCACTGTGCTCGCTGAGTAAATAAAATCCCGCCATAGTAACTGCTACACCAACTAGCAGCTAATAAGAAGACATACAACCCGCTATGCAAATTTATTGTAATTTTTTGTTATAATTGTAAAGCCATAGTGTTATTGAGGTTTTGAAACCGCCAAAAATCTGCTTTGTCAACAAATTGACGAATTTATCAACCCCTAATTATGACCTTTAAAATATAGCGACTTAGACCAGTCAGTAGCTTCTAATGAGCGTGGTCAATCAGTATTTAACCATTAAAAAATCCTGACACAATTATAGTGCCGTCAGGATTTATGAAACTTAAAGAAAGGTAACTATTTGGCTGACACACCAGTTTTAAGAGGGTGTCTTTTTAGAGACTGTTGCTTTTGATCAATGAATATTTATGGCTCGGTTGCTCAAAAACGCTGCTAAAAAATGAGCCGTCTCAATTAGCTAATAACACAGACGATTCACATGTCATTATACTAATCGTGCGCTAGCAAGCTCAGTCAGCTGGTACAGACCTTGACGATAACGGTTGTCAGGCAGTGTGCCCAGTGCTTGCTGTGCCAATCTCGTCTCCTCTAGTGCACGCTGTTTACAGTAATCTAATGCGCCGGAGCTGCGTACCAACTCAATCAGCTGCTCAGCATTCGGTGTTTTACCCGTTTGTACCGCAATTCTTAGCTGCTCATAGCCCTCATGGTTTTGGTCTTTTAAAAGCCCAAGTGCTTTGATAGTTGGCAGAGTAGGCTTGCCTTCTGCAAGATCATCGCCTAGGTTTTTGCCCATTACCTCACTATCCCCACTATAATCAAGGACATCATCGATAATTTGAAATGCATTACCAAAGTGCTGTCCAAAGTCGCCTAGCGCAGCCATATACTCAGTTTTGCCTTGCAAAATAGCCGCGCCTTGGGTCGCCATCATAAACAGCCGTGAGGTTTTGCCATCGATGATGTTGAGATAATCTGTCTCAGTGGCCTTAGGGTTATGCTGATGCTGTAGCTGCAATACTTCGCCTTCAGCGATATCACAGGTACCATCAGAGAATACTTGCAATAGCGGCAAGCTTTGAAAACCAACCAATAAGTTAAAGGCACGGGCGATTAGATAATCACCAACCAGTACGGCGGTGGCGTTGTCCCACGTGGCATTGGCTGTGGGCTTGCCGCGGCGCTGACCTGACTCATCAATGACATCATCGTGTACCAGCGTCGCAGTATGCAGCATCTCTGTGATGGCCGCCAAATGCATGGCTGATTGTGATGGGTTGTCATCAAACATACGAGCACATAGCAAGGTGATAAGTGGGCGCATACGTTTGCCCCCTGCATTGATCACATGCTGTGAGACGCTCATGACGAGTTGTACTTTGGAGTTCAGGCTGCCAAATACTTGTTTGTCCATGATCTCAAAATCATCGGCCACGATACTTTGGATATCGGCATAGCTGGGCGTGGGCTGAGCGTTAGGCGTATTCGTGTCTAAAAGGGTGCTGGTCATAATAAATCGTCATATCAGTCAAAATAAAAAAGTTTGGTAGCCTCGGTCTTATATAGCAAAGGCGTTGTTTTGGTTATAATAGCATAGCTGTGTTTTTGAATGGTTGGTTAAAGTGTAGTGCGCTGATGCGGATAGGTGCTGGGCTAGGAAGGTAGACGCTAAAAGCCAATCGAGAATAGGCGTTAAAAACAACCAAAGAGCAAATAAAGCACTGTAAGTCACTGATTATATAAGCTATAATGGCCACCGTTAGGCATTAGCCATTCGTCGTATTTGCTAGACTAAGCAACTGGGCATTCACAATCATTGATTGTAAGTTATAAACAGTTACTGGCCATAAAAAGTGTATAGCAATAGCGGCCGCCTTTATAAAGCTTGATCGTCACTGACAAGCGGAGAGATACGGACGATGGTATTCAGATAACCACCTTACAAAAACAAGAGGCGCGGCTTGCTTTTATGAGCAAAAAGCCGTAAAATCTTGCCTTTAATTTTTCCCTGTCGTGTTCGTTATCGAAGCGTTGATATAACATCAGCCACGGCACACGGGTTAAACGGAGTCATACAATGTACGCAGTAATCAAAACTGGTGGTAAGCAGCACCGCGTTGTCGTCGATGAGCTTTTAAAAGTTGAGCTACTAAAAGCAGAAAAAGGCGAGACAATCAAACTAGAAGACGTGTTGATGGTTGTTGACGGCGATAACGTCAAAATCGGTCAGCCTGTTGTTGAAGGCGCTAGCGTAGAAGTTGAAGTGGTTGAGCATGGTCGCGGCGAAAAAATCCGTATCATCAAGCACAACCGTCGTAAGCACTATCACAAAGAGCAAGGTCACCGCCAATGGTACACCTTGTTAAAAATCAAAGCCATTAATGCCTAATTCCCTATTTAGCGATTATCGCTAAACTAGCGCACTAAATGCTTAAGAGTTATCGCATTGGCGGTAAGTCACATTAACAAGGAGATTTTCTCATGGCACATAAAAAAGCTGCCGGTTCGACTCGTAACGGTCGTGATTCAAATCCAAAAATGCTCGGCGTAAAAATCTTTGGTGGCCAAGCTATCACAGCTGGTAACATCATCGTACGTCAACGTGGTACAGAGTTCCACGCAGGCGAAGGCGTTGGCATGGGTCGTGACCATACTTTATTTGCCCTAAATGACGGCGTTGTAAAGTTTGCGACCAAAGGTAAGTTCAACCGTCGTTATGTATCGGTTGAAAGCGCATAATTCATGGCCTATAACGGCTTAGCAATGATGCGACGTCATTTTATTTATCTTTCATTTGTATAAAATGACGACAAAAAAGCTTCTACTGTCTGAGGGCAGTAGGGGCTTTTTTTATGCCAGTCATTTCTCACGAACGTTATTGAGCGTTTTGAGCTAAGTGTTTTGTTGGGCGCTTTGTATCAGCCATTATCTGCCAGCTTACGAGTTTAAAAGACGGCTATTGGCCTATTAGACGACCGGTTTGGAAGGAATCTAAAAAATTTGCCCAATCACGCGCCATAGGGCAGTGCGTTTGGTTTATGATGTACAGTCGCCGCGCGTCAATCAGTTACAAGCGTGTATGGCAGCCGTAGTAAAGATTGCAAACGATGACTAGGCGTGTAATAAAAAAACTGGCACACTGTCTGCATTGTTTACTCACGTTGATTTTTTGGCGCGAGATAAGCATTTATTGAAAAAACAATTTTAATGAAGACATTTTATTTTTATGCGATTTGCATGTTGAGAGAGGAATGAGTATGACGTTATCTAGCAAACCAACCACTTTAACACAAAAACTGATGAGCAGTGCGTTGACAGGCGTATTGATGACATCACTCGGCGTGGCTGCTCCTATGATGGCGATCAGCCAATCAGCAACCGCCGCCCCCGCGGACAATTTAATGGCCGCTAAGCGCTTAAATAAGCTTTTGGCAAACACCAAAAGTATGACCGCAAACTTTAGCCAAACAACCAAAGGCGCCAATAGTGGCACCTTCACAGGTACGATGAGCGTACAGCGTCCCAATAATTTTCGCTGGGAAACCAAATCCCCATCGCAGCAGCTTATCGTGGCCAACGGCAACTCGATGTGGGTCTATGATAAAGACTTAGAGCAAGCGACCAAACAAAATGTCGATAGCCAAGTAGGCAACACGCCAGCGTTATTGCTGTCGGGTGATCCCAGTAAAATTGATAAAAACTTCAAAATCACCCAGCCTTATGATAATAAAAACTACTACGTGCTTTATCCAAAAGCTGATAGTGCGAGCTTTAAGAGCCTGTCGATGAGCTTTAGCGGCGGCAAGCCTGTGATGATGGTGCTCAATGACAGTTTGGGTCAGACTACTTCTATCAAGTTTAGCAATATCAAGCTAAACCCGAGTATTGGTAGTAGCCAGTTTAAATTCACCCCGCCAAAGGGTGTGGACGTCATAAATCAGTAAGTTTAGGCCTCGAAACAAACGACTATGTATAAAAAAAGGACAAGCCTTGCGTGGTTTGTCCTTTTTTATGGCAGCAAGACTCTAGGACATCGCTTGGATAGCTTCCATATCTGGCATAGGCGGCAGTTCATCCAAATGTGTTAGCCCAAATGCGTCCAAAAACTGCGGTGTGGTATGCAGCAGTGCAGGGCGCCCTAAGGTGTCTTTATAGCCTTCCTCGACGATCCAGCCTTTATCAAACAGTTGGCGCAAGATGTTACTCGATAGCGTCACGCCGCGGACATGCTCGATATCGCTACGGGTCACAGGCTGCTTATAGGCGATGACGCTTAGAGTCTCAAGCAGGGCTTGGCTTAGGCGCTCTTGGCGCTGCGGAAACACACGCTGAATGAGCGCGCTATAGTCGTCAGAGATTTGTAGCCGATAACCACTGGCGGTCTTGTACAGCCTAAGCACGCCGCTGGCTAAGCGTAATTGTAACCGCTCTAGCGCTTGGGTCAGCTCTTCGACCGTTAACGACAGCTGTTTTTTTAAGACCGTCTCAGTAAGAGGTGTCTCTGATGCGTGCAACAGCACTTCGATATGCTTACTCATCGTCTCTAAATAATCGTCCGTCTGTGTTGGCGATTGGTGCTGGTTGTCTGTCATTGCATATATTCTCTACTAAAAACTATTAAGCCAGCCACTGTAGCGTTAGTTGTCCTATGTGGTCGTTTTCTGCAGCCTCTTTATCAGCATCAGTACCAGCATCGTTAGGACGGCTTTCTAAATCGGTATTTACAACGCCAACCAGCTGCCGTTTTATCAGCTCCAGTACGGCAACGAAGCTGACCACCACACCGATCTTACCTTGGGTTTTGTCCAGCAGCTCATAAAATGAGCGCGCGCCATCTGTGCTTAGCTGACGGCTGATGCTGGCGATGCGATCAGACAGCGGCACGGCATCGACTTTGATGGTGTGCATCTGATAATCAGGCTGCAACTGCATCTTAAACAAACTATCGATCAACAGAGTTGGTGAATAGCTAGGTAATTCGGCGCTCATCACTTCGGTGCTGGGCATGCTGACCATCGCCAAAAACACATCGCGCTCAAGACGCACCAGATTGTCCAAGCGTTGACTGACCGCCTTGATCTGTGCGTATTCTTCAAGGCGCTCGATCAGCTCTGCCTTTGGGTCACGCTCATCGCTTGGCACCTCAGGCGTGGGCAGCAGCAGTTCAGACTTGATCGCAATCAATGTGGATGCCATCAGTAAGTAATCGCCCGCCAGCTCAAAATGCTCGGTATCTAGCTCACTGATATAAGCCAGATACTGCTCTGTGATAGGCAAGATGGGCATTTGCGTGAGATCGACGTTGTTTTTTTTGACCAGATACAATAAAAAATCAAGTGGCCCGGCAAATTGCTCAAGCCAAATGGCAAAGGCCCCAGGCGGCACGTACAGATCATCGGGCAGATGTTGTACGGGCGTTTGATAGATACGTAGCGGTATTTGGCTGATAGCGGTGCTGTCTTTTTTGTCAGGCGTGCTAGCAGACAAAGCCGCTTTATCTAAAGCGGCTGATTGTTTGGTCGTTGAGGTTTGCATGTTTAGCACCTGTCCTGATGGCGACGTACTTTGCCACGTAAGGCGCTATTTAAGTTTGGCAAGTGGACGTATTCCAATAGCACGGCGCGCCTTGTCTAACTGTTTGCGGCTATGGCGACGCGCTTTGTTAGCCCCCATTTGTAAGATTTCTTCAAGCTCTTTGGGGTTGGCCATCAGCTCCTCATAACGCGCGCGAAATGGCGCAATCTCACTATTTATTTTATCAAACAATGCCTGCTTGGCATCACCCCAGCCGATACCAGCGGCATACTGTGCGCGCATATCCGCGATTTCTTCAGCAGTGGCAAAGGCTTTGTAAATCTCAAAAAGTGCTGAGTCATCAGGGTCTTTTGGCTCATCCGGCAATTGCGAGTTGGTGACGATTTTCATGATGGCTTTGTGCATTTGCTTTTCAGCGCTGACTTGCGGATTGGGCTCACCGAATAGAGGAATGGTGTTGCTATAGCTTTTGCTCATCTTACGACCATCAAGCCCTGTCAGCAGAGGGATGTCTTCATCAACGACCGCTGAGGGGAGGGTAAAGAGCGGTTTATAGCGATGGTTAAAGGTGCCAGCGATGTCACGCGCCATCTCGATGTGCTGTACTTGGTCACGGCCTACAGGGACGTGGGTGGCGTTGAACATCAAGATGTCCGCCGCCATGAGCACAGGATAGCCAAACAGCCCCATGTTGATGCCTTGGTCTGGATCGACATCTGCCTTTTCCATATTAATATCGACGGCAGCTTTATAGGCATGGGCACGGTTCATCAGACCTTTGGCGCATGAGCAGTTCAAAATCCAAGCCAGCTCTGGTATCTCAGGCACATCCGACTGACGATAAAAAGTCACGCGCTCAGGGTCAAGACCACAAGCAATCCACGTCGCAGCAATGATTTTGGTTGACTCATGGATGACGGCAGGATCGTAGCAGCCGATGATGCCGTGGTAGTCAGCCAAAAAGAAAAACGCTTCATCGTCGCTATTTTGGATCGACTCAATCGCTGGACGAATGGCACCGACATAGTTACCTAGATGCGGGATACCTGTTGGTTTGATGCCAGTGAGGATGCGTTTGTGTTCTTTATTAGGGGCGTCAGTTTGATTAGTCATGAAAAATCCGTGGTTGGTTTACTTTTTAATTTATTAGAGTGCTATTAGGGCGTGTCCTCAATTCAATCGATAGCCATCTAAATGGGCTAAAAACGGCTAAATCTGGCCAAACGGTGTCAAATAGCTGACGAATATCTTGATATTATCTGCGCTATTTTCCTTGTTTGGCGGCAATTTATCTCATTTTTATCGCCATTTTTAAAATGAGGACAGGCCCTAGTGTTTTTACTTAAGTAAAAGAGTGGTATTGACGTCAACGACTCAATTTGATGGCGCAAATTATAACAAATTTACCTACTGCTTTGTTTGGGTATCAATGTCTACTTATAAATATCTGTACGACCATCAGGGCCGTTTTTGAAGCGGCGATGGAACCACATCCACTGAGTCGGATCAATACGAATCAGTCCTTCTAATATCTCATTGACACGTGTTGCATCAGCCACCTCATCATTACTAGGATAGTTTTCCAGCGCTGGGGTAATGGTCAGGTGATAATGAGGACGTTTGCCTCGCGGTAGGTTATCAGGCGTTTGCCGATAGGTATGCAGTGCCATGAGGGCAGGTGGATGCTGTTTGTCACCCAGTTTTGCCATACGTCTGGCGGCGGTAATGGTGGCCGCTGGTACACCAAAAAACGGTGCCATCACCCCTTGTTTGAGGCCATAATCCTGATCGGGTGAGTACCAAATCACGTGTCCGGCTTTGATTGAGGTGACTAGGCTGCGCATATCGCGGCTAGAGATTTGCTTACCAAAGATATTGGTGCGACCATTGTAGATAAACCAATCGAGCAATGGATTGTTTTGAGGTCGATACATACAATCGGCGGCAAAAAACTGCGTACAGAGTAAACCGCCCAAATCCAGCATCGTATAGTGCGCGCCCAGTAAAATTACCGCGCGCCCTTCGTTTTGGGCGTTGACTAAGTGCTGCAAACCCGATATCGATACCGTACGGGTAAATACATTAGGACGGAACCAAGCACATAAGGTCTCAAACACACCGATGCCCTGATTGACAAACACTTGCTTTGCCATCAGCTCGCGCTCAGCTTCTGGTTTTTCTGGAAAGGCCAGCCTAAGGTTTATCAGCGTATCACGCCGACGCGAGCCTGCTACGGTATAAACCAAAATACCTAGCTTACGGCCCAACCAAAACTGCCAACGTAGTGGCAGATATATCATCGGTAATATAAAAAAGAATAATAGCCAAATGCCCCAGTATTTGGGCAACAAAAACTGCCATTCAAAAGGCTTTTTTTCTGCTTGTGCGGTGCGTTTGTGGTTTTGTGTGATGGTCGGCGTACCGGCAGGGATGGCCGGTGATTTGCTGTTGTTTTTGGCCGTATGGTTAGGCGACGCAGGGCGTGAGCCTGATACATCAGTCTTTGGGTGCTTGCTGGGGTCGTATTGTTCTGGCGCTTTCATAATAAGGATGAGGTAATAAAAGTTACTATCATGATGGGGTAGTGCTGAATACTTTGCAAGGTGGTTTTTGCGTGTAGCAGGTTTTTGTAGAATAGTCTTAGAAAAACAGCCATAAAAAAACCTTATAAGCTGTGACCAGCTTATAAGGTTTTGCAAATCTACTCTGTGGCTTAATGCGAATAGGACTGTTTTGAGATAAAGCGGCCAATCGCAAAAAGATAAGAGATAGCTTTGATTAACGTTTTGAGAATTGTGGACGTTTACGTGCTTTACGTAGACCCAATTTCTTACGTTCGACTTGACGTGAGTCACGAGTAACAAAACCAGCTGATTTTAGAGCAGGCTTTAATGTTTCGTCAGCTTCGATCAATGCACGCGTGATGCCGTGGCGGATTGCGCCCGCTTGACCACTGATACCACCGCCTGCAACGGTTACGTATAGATCGTATTCGTTAGCAGAGTCTAGTAACTCTAGTGGCTGACGAACGACCATGCGTGAAGTTTCACGGCTGAAGTATTCATCAAGTGGTTTGCCGTTAACAACGATAGCACCAGTACCTTTCGCTAAAAAGACACGAGCAGTAGACGTCTTGCGGCGACCAGTTCCGTAATTGCGTTCCATAAGTGACTCCTTAGATGTCTAGTTCTTTAGGTTGCTGTGCAGTATGTGGATGTTCTTCCCCGGCATATAGCTTTAGCTTCTTAATCATCGCATAGCCAAGAGGACCTTTTGGAAGCATACCCTTAACAGCTTTGTATAGAACATCTTCAGGCTTATGTGCAATCAGCTTGGTGAAGTTGGTTTCTTTGATACCACCTGGGTAGCCACTGTGACGATAGTACTTTTTATCTTGTGCTTTTTTACCCGTTACCGCGATTTTTTCTGCGTTGATGACAACGATAAAGTCACCAGTATCTACGTGCGGAGTATAAGAAGTTTTATGCTTGCCACGTAAGCGAGTAGCAATTTGAGTGGCTAAGCGACCAAGAGTTTTGCCGTCAGCATCTACGACATACCAGTCATGGGTCACTTCAGCTGGTTTTGCACTAAGTGTTTTCATGATAAAACCTTAAAATTAGAATTCGTTGAGAGTTTAGCTGGGAACGGGGCTCTCAAAAAACAGACTGCACATTATAAGCAGTAGCGCCTACGCTTGCAAGCTGCATTGGGGTTTATTTTTGCCTTTATGCATCAAACTGCAGCGTTTGGCCAGTTTTTAAGCGGTTTTAGACATTTTGTAGGTGTTGCGTGACTTTGCTAAAAGCGAGCAGGCAAAGAAAAGCGATTTGCTCATCACTCACTTTTTGCAAGCACGCTGTAATTATGACGGTGCCAGCCGATAAAGTCCAGCGACAACTTGGCCAACTTTGGTTTGTTTTAGACAATCAAAGCTGATGCTTGTTGGTTCTGTCTGCGCCGCGCCGGTCGTTGATTGGCTAAGGTGGTCGGCCAATTGCTGCAATTGATCCTCTAGTGCTTTGTCTGCCTCAAGATATAGCAGCGTGTCGCTTGTGATCAACGACTGCTCGATGAGTGTCGTCAAGATAGGCTGCCATAAGTCCTGCGCATACGGCGGATCGATAAAGACGATATCAAAGTGACGTTGCAATGTTTGAGTGTGCGTCAGGACGTGTTCGGCGGTACCTTGGATAATCTGATAACGATGAGTCTCTAAGCGTAGCTGCGTGGCGCTTTGCTCAAGTAAGCGGCATTGGGCAGGATTTGGCTCGATAAAGGTAGTGTGCGCGGCGCCGCGGGACAGTGCTTCAAAACCCAACACCCCACTGCCTGCACAGCTGTCGAGCACATAAGCGCCGTGTATATCAGCCAGTAACCAGTTGAATAGTGTCTCGCGCAGGCGGTCGGGCGTTGGACGCAAGCCTTCGGCGTCGACGAATCGGACGATACGGCGCTTGTGTTCTCCACCGATGATGCGGACATCTCCGGCAGAGCTACTCTTTTCCAGATGGCTGGTTTTGGGTGTGCGGTTTTTAGCGGCGCGTCTGCTTGAGGGTTTTTTTGTCATGGCTTGGGTTACCGTGTCTGGTCATGGTCTTTATTTTGCTTATTATTCCTATGTATCCTATTGTGCCGCTGCATTGGCAGTTTGCTCAGCTTGTGCGTTTTCTTCTTTATCACGCAGCGCATCACGCATGGCTTTGTCAAACGCTTTTTGACGTTTAATGGCTTTTAGTTCGTCTGCTGTCGGTGGCAAGATAGGGTCATCGTGCCGCTGCAGTACCCAATAATCAAAGAGCGCGCGGCCAATTGGGGCGGCAACGGTACTACCGCCGCCACCGTTTTCGACCAGCACCGCCAGCGCGATTTGTGGGTCATCGACAGGGGCAAAGCCACTAAACCACGCGTGGTCCCAGTGGCGCTTATCGAGTGCAGACTTATCATAGCGTTTGCCTTGGGCGATGGACTTGACCTGGGCGGTACCCGTCTTGCCTGCGATGCGATATTTGGAGGTATAAATACGGCGTCCGGTACCATTTTTTATCACGCTCTCCATCGCGTCATGCATGCGTAGCCAGTCTGAGGGCTTGCCATTGTAGTCGATTTTGCCATCCGGTTTGCTGATGATCTTTACATCCGCTGCGCCGTCGCTACTTTTGAGTAGATGCGGGGTGATATGTTGCCCTTTACTGGCCGTCATGGCGGTGGCGTTGGCTACCTGTAGCGGCGTCGCCAAAAAATACCCTTGACCGATACTGACTGAGATGGTTTCACCCGGTAGCCAGTCTTTATCATAAGTTTCTTTTTTCCACTTCGGCGATGGCATGATACCTGAACGCTCATGCGGCAAGTCAATACCCGTCTGCTCTCCAAAACCAAAGCGCACCATCCAGTCATGCAGGCGCTGAATACCCATCTCATAGGCGAGTTTATAGTAATAAGTGTCCACCGACATCACCACCGATTTTTTGAGGTCGACTGAGCCATGACCACCGCGTTTCCAGTCACGAAAACGGTGACTGTCGCCTGGCAAGCTAAAATACCCTGGGTCATAGATAGAGGTCTCCCACTCCCGTAGGCCATAATGCAGCGCGCCCAAGCCTTCAAAGGGCTTGATGGTAGAGGCAGGGGGATACATGCCCTGCAGCGCACGGTTGTACAGCGGCTGATCTGGGTCATCACGCAGGTCGCCATAATCTTTAAAGGAGATACCAGAGATAAAGGGATTGGGATCGTAGCTTGGGTTACTCACAAACGCCAGTACGTCGCCTGTTTTGGGGTCAATAGCCACAATGGCACCGCGGCGGCCATCTAGCTGCTGCTGGGCGACTTTTTGTAGGCCATAATCCAAGCTCAAAGTGATGTCGTTACCCGCGATCGGTGGTTTGGTGTCTAGTTGGCGGATGATATTGCCGTGTGCGTCGGTCTCAACCGATTGATAGCCTGGCTGCCCTAAGAGGATATCTTCATAATAATCTTCGATACCGATTTTACCGATGAGGTCAGTGCCTGCATAACGATCCTTGTCGATACGCTTGGTTTCTTTATCATTGATACGGCCAACATAGCCAATGACATGGGCAAATAGCTCATCATAAGGGTAGGAGCGGGTCAGCTTACTCCGAATCGTCACGCCCCGAAAAAACGGTTTACGCTCGCTAAACTGCGCCACCTGCGCTTCGGTTAGGTCAATCTTGATGGTGACTGGATCGTTTTTGGCTTTATTCAGACGCGCCAAAATATCGGTGACGTCCGTCTCTGTCAGATCAAAAATAGGCGCCAGCAAGTTTAAGGTGCGCTCAGGGTTTTCGACCTCATCAGGGCTGAGCATCGCGGTAAAGACAGGTTGATTGTCCGCCAAGATAATGCCGTTGCGATCATAGATATAGCCGCGGCTTGGCGGCGCTGAGATCAGCTTGATACGGTTATTGTCCGCTTGCGTCGTATATTTATCATGTGCATAGACCTGCAGATAGCCATAACGCAGTATCAGACCACCCAAGCCTAGAAGTATAATAGCGCCAAAGATGATAATGCGATTGGTAAAAATACGATTGACCTGTTCGGTATTGGGAGTCAGCGGTTTATTCATAAAAATCAAAGCCCAAACGGTCAGCGAGTCAATAAAGCTGAGTCAGAAAAACATGGATAACAAAAAACAAGCAAACAAATAGACAGGTTTGCCAAAGCGCGGTAAGAATAAAGGATAATGCAAAGGGTTTCAATCACATAGATGGTCTTTGCTCAAAAAGACATCTTAGCAACTGACTGGCTGATATCTTATGCGGTTGGTGGACAAATTATAACAGAAGCCATGCACGGGCGCAGTACTCGTCAGCGTGTTTGTCACGATTATCTGCTATCAGGCGCTATCTGGCCGACCACCATCATCAGGTCCATATAAAGTGAATATCAGTAGACACGATCTAAAGGGCGCGATTGCTATGTTGGATGGGCTTATCAGCGCTGGCAGTGGCTCACCGTTATTTGTCAGATGAGTCACAACTTGCGCGCTGCGACGTGTGCTAATAAATGGCAAGTATGCTAAAATCAGGCAATTTGTTTTATAGTCGTTATGATGGCCGCGCGTCTTTTTGCCGCGCTCGAAGTTTGCTAACGCTCATTTACTAGCACCGACAATCAACCTGTCAGGAACCAGATAAGTCATGGACGTAACTTCATTGTGGCAGACAATCGCTGAGCATCCAGAGTTTTTTGCCATGCTAACCATTCCGCCGGTGACCGCTTTTGTCACTTGGGCACACGTGTGGATGGCGCTCAAAATGCTGTTTTATCCGATTAAGTTTTGGGGTATTCGTATCCCAAACTTTCCGTTTTTTGGTTTGCCAGGTATTGGCTGGCAGGGTATCGTGCCGCGTAAAGCCGGTAAGATATCGGGTGTTATCGTCGATCAGACATTATCAAAGCTTGGGTCGCTTGATGAATTTTTTCAGGCGATGGAGCCTGAGCAGATGGCGGTCTTTATCACGGAGACGGTCGATAAAAACCTTGAGGTGTTGATTGATGAGATTATGCTCGATCATTCGCCAGCCTTATGGGGCAACTTGCCATATGCTGTCAAGCGCCGCGTCTATGCCCAAGCGCACAAAGAGCTGCCAAGCATCATGCAGTCCTTGGTGACGGATTTGACGTACCATGTCGAAGATCTCGTCGATATGCGTCAGATGATTGTCAATAAAATGGAGAGTGATCGCCGCTTGATGGTCAATATGTTTTTGAAAGTTGGCCAAAAAGAGATAGATTTTATCTGGCATATCAGTGCTTTGATTGGGCTGGTCTTTGGTATTATCCAGATGTTTATCTTTTTGGTGGTGCCGCAGCATTGGACCGTACCGTTTTTTGCGGCGATTTGGGGCTTTTTGACCAATTGGATTGCGATTTGGATGGTGTTTAATCCCGTTGAGCCGCGTTTTATACCTTATGTGAAGTTTTTTACAGTTCGGCGCCGCTTTCCGTTTATTCAGCCGCAAATGCCGCACATTGCCCAGTACCGTTTGCAGGGCGGTTTTATGAAGCGGCAAGAAGAGGTCTCTGAGGTGTTTGCTGAGATTGTGGTGCGAGACTTGGTGACGTTAGAAAACATCATGAATGAGATGATGTATGGCGCGCGCGCGCCGCAGACGCGTGACTTGATGAAGTCGCATTTGTATCAGGTGTTAGAGTCGCCTGTGATCAGTACCACATTGCGTGTCGGGCTGGGCCGCCGTGAGTATGGTCAGCTAAAAAACACCATTATTGATAAGTCAATCGTGGCCACGATGGTGCCGCTGCGTGACCCTGAGCTCAATGAGAGCCGTGCCAGTAAAATATTTGGGATGTTTCGCGATCGGATTCGGGCGCTGACGCCAAGTGAGTTTCAAAACCTGCTGCGTCCTGCCTTTAAAGAGGACGAGATGACGCTGATCATCCTTGGTGGTTTGACAGGGTTTTTGGCAGGCTGGCTGCATTTGGTCTTGGTGTTTTTTCCTTCAGTACAGTGATCTGTCATGGGCGCATCGCTGAGTATAAGTATAAATAGCAGATACGTTTTTTGTATCAATGGTTCCCATTGATACATCACGACAATAGTAGCGAGTTTTACAGCTTCTATAGCCATTAAAACCGCCGTTTTTAACCGTAAACTATGACCGCATAAAGGACTATTTCGTGTTTGCCAGTGGCCAAAAGGCTATTGGCGAATCCTTAATTGTATCCAAGGTAAACAAGGTTAGACCGTATGTTAATCACAGAATTGGGTTATTTTGCCTTGCTGGCCGCCTTTATATTGGCGATTTTGCAGGTGGTATTACCAACCGTTGGCGTCATGCGCGATCACGTTGCTTGGCAGCGTCTCGCGCCCAGTCTCGCGTGGGCACAGTTTGCTGCCATGATTTTTTCATTTGTTGCATTGATGGCAGGCTTTTATTTCAATGACTTTAGTCTCGTCTATGTCACGCAGCACTCTAATACTTTGTTGCCTTGGTACTATAAACTCTCGGCGACATGGGGCGGACACGAAGGCTCACTCTTGTTGTGGATGACCATCATGGCCACGTGGTGTGCATTGGTCTCCTACTTTAGCCGTGGCTTGCCGTTGTCGATGCGCGCGCGGGTACTCGTGATATTGGCCGGTGTGCAGGTCATGATGCTAGCGATGCTGATTTTTACCTCGTCGCCATTTGATCGTACCTTGCCCAATCTGCCCGTAGATGGGGTAGATCTCAACCCACTTTTGCAGGATTTTGGGCTGATCATTCACCCACCGATGCTGTATATGGGCTATGTGGGCTTAGCGGTGCCATTTGCTTTTTGTATGGCGGCATTGTGGGAAGGGCGTTTGGATGCAGTATGGACACGTTGGTCGCGTCCATGGGCGCTAGCGGCTTGGGGGTTTTTGACCGTTGGTATCGCTCTTGGCTCTTGGTGGGCGTATTATGAGCTTGGCTGGGGCGGCTGGTGGTTTTGGGATCCTGTAGAAAACGCCTCACTCATGCCGTGGCTGGCTGGTACGGCTTTGCTGCATTCGCTGGCGGTGACCGAAAAACGCGGGGTCTTTAAGGCTTGGACGATCATGCTGGCTATTTTTGCCTTTGCGCTGAGCTTGCTTGGTACTTTTTTGGTGCGCTCAGGGGTGATTACCTCCGTGCACTCATTTGCTGCCGACCCCACGCGCGGGCTGGTGGTTTTGATGATTCTTGGTATCGTTGTGGGCGGCGGCCTGTTGATGTTTGCGGTGCGCGGTTGGCGCTTGACGGTTGAGAGTCAGTATCAGCTGATCTCACGAGAGTCGTTTTTGGTGATTAACAACGTTATTATTTTAATTGCTACCTTGGTGGTATTGCTGGGTACGCTATATCCGATTATCGCTGACTCCTTTAACTTCGGTCAGGTCTCTGTCGGCCCTCCGTACTTCAACGCGCTGTTTGTGCCACTGACGTGGCTGCTGCTCATCGCGATGGGTATGGGCTCAAACATTCGCTGGAAAAAAGACAGCCGTCCGCTCTTGGGCGCTGGCATGGTGATTGCCGCAAGTAGTCTGGTACTGGCTGCGATTATCACCTACTTTGCTAGCCCCTCTGCCATGCTCAATATTGGCGTGACATTGGCGATTAGTTTTTGGGTGTTGTTTTGGATGGTCGTTGATTTCAAGGATAAAACCAAAAACGCCCCGAGTCGTCTACAGGGGCTGCGCCAGCTGCGTCTGAGCTATTGGGGGCAACAAACCGCGCATATTGGTGTCATCATTGCTGTCATTGGTGTGGCCTTTACCAGCACGCTCAGCATCGAACGTGATGTGGCACTAGGGCCAAACGAGAGCGTCCATGTCCAAGGCTATGACTTTACGGTTAAGGACTTTCGCGAAGTCAAAGGCAGCAACTTTGATGCTACTCAAGCTGAAGTATTGGTCAGCAAAGATGGGCGCGATGTCACAACTTTGTATCCTGAAAAACGTAACTATATCATCAGTATGATGCCAATGACCGAAGCTGCCGTTGATGCTAGCCTCATGCGTGACGTCTATGTGGCGCTTGGTGAGCCTATCGCCGCTGACAGTAACGAATGGGCAATTCGTATCTATGTGAAGCCACTGATTCGCTGGATATGGCTAGGCGCAATCATCATGGCGTTAGGTGCGCTGCTCAGTATGCTTGATAAGCGTTATCGTTTTAATAAGGACAAGACACCTGCGCAAGTCGCTGCCAAAAAATCAGGCTTTGCCACGGTTGCCGACTTGGACACACCAGCACCAAAGAGAGGGGCGTAAACACATGAGCTCATCCAATCATTCCTCTGAAAATAGCACCCAAAAAACCTCTGTACAGGGGTCTAAAACCATGAACAAAAAGCAGCTAAAAGTATGGTTCTTGATTCCGCTGATTGTGTTTATCGGCTTACTCGTTATGCTGTATATGCGTCTGGGTAAGCCCACAGATATCGTGACCAATACGGCGCTTGAGCGTCCGGTGCCGCCTTTTGAGTTGCCATTATTGTCAGACACCAGCCGTATCATGACCAACGACAATTTGCCCGATCAGCCGTTTTTGCTCAACGTTTGGGGCTCTTGGTGTCCCACTTGTATTATCGAGCATCCTTTTTTGATGCAGCTAGAGGAGCGCGGTGTCAACTTGGTGGGCGTCAACTACAAAGACGATATCGGTGATGCGCTCAGCTATCTCAACCGCGGCGGCGATCCGTTTTTGATGTCTATTCAAGATTTATCTGGTCAATTTGCTTTGGATTTGGGGTTGACCGGTGCGCCTGAGACCTTTGTGGTCGATGGGAAGGGTGTTATTCGCCAGCATATTATTGGGGAGGTAAACGAGAGCAATTGGCAAAGCCGTATCACCCCTTGTCTTATGGTGCTCAATGACGCCAATGATAAAAACATCAGCCCAGATCCAGCTCAAGTTGCGGAGGCATGTAAATGATGGCCAATCACTTATCTACCCTGATACTGAAGCTAGCAGGCGTTGTCCTAGCGTGCTTGCTCAGTAGCGTAAGTTACGCGGCGATAGAGGTATATGATTTTGACTCTGTACAACAAGAAGCCCAATACCGAGGGCTAATCGAAGAGCTGCGTTGCCCGAAATGTCAAAACCAAAACTTGGCCGGCTCTGATGCACCGATCGCTCAAGATTTAAAGCAAAAAACCTACGATATGGTAAAAGACGGTCGTAGTGATGGTGAGATTCGCGCTTATATGCAAGAGCGCTACGGCGATTTTATCAGCTACAAGCCACCTGTACGTCCATCGACATGGATTTTATGGTTTTTTCCGCCATTGCTACTGATTGTATTATTGATAGGGTGGTTTTGGCAAAGCCGTCGCCGTCAGCTGGTAGCGAGCGGTCAGAGTAGAGTGACGGTAGATAATACCGCCTCGGAGCTGACTGTCGCCGAAAAAGCCGAACTTGATCGTCTGCTATCGCGTGCCAATAGCGCCGATAATGACGCTCATGACACCACAAGCCCCGAGGACAAAAAATGACCATATTCTCTACTGCTGGCTTATTTATTGCTCTAAGCTTACTGATTGCCTTACTCCTTGCTGTTATTGCCATCATGCCATGGCTGCGCGCCACGCGTACATCAGGCACTTCTGTGGACAACCAGCTACTAGATATCAACGTGGCGGTGTTTCGCGAGCGTCTGGCAGAGCTAAAAACAGACAAAGACAGTGGCACCATCGATGATGCTCACTACCAAAACCAAAAGCTCGAGCTTGAGCGGCAACTATTGGATGCCCAGCGTGAAGTCACGCCGATGGTCACCCCTGGTATCAAAAGCCGCCTGATCCTCATGGTTTGGGTACCTGTATTGGCTGCGCTGGCGTATTTGATGGTGGGTGACCGAACGCCTGTGTTTGAGCTGTGGACGGCCGAAGACAAGGTCGGAAAAGTCGCTGATGACTTGTTGACTGGCAAAATCGATCAGCCACCTGTATGGGCAATCGAAAACGGCCAGCAGCTTATCAGTGCGATGCAGACCAATGTCTATCGTCATGCTGATGACCCCAATCGCTGGATGCGTTTATCTGAGCTGTTTTTGTCATTAGAAGCGACAGACTCGGCGCTAGAGGCATTATCACGTGCTTATCGCTTATCGCCTGATAACGAGGAGATTGCGACGACCTATGCACAGATCAACTTCTTTGCCAATAAAGGCCAACTAGACGCCACCAGTCGCCGCGTCTTGCAGGACGTGCTGGCCAAAAACCCACGCCACGAAGGCGCGCAAATGCTGATGGCCATGGGTGAGGCGCGTAGTAATAACTTTGAGGAGGCGCAAGGCTGGATTAAACGTCTGCGGAGCAGTATCGCAGCCAAACCTGGCGACCATACAAAAGCCTTAGCCAGCCTAGATGAGCTCAGCGCCAATGTCAGCGCGCAGCAGCAGCAAGCCTCAGAAGGGGTAGAGGTAAGCATTAGAATCAGCGCCAGCCTGTTGCCACTTGTCAAGGCAGACGATGTACTTTTTGTGGCGATACGTGATGTCAACGGTGGACCGCCATTTGCCGCCAAGCGCTTACCGATCAGCGTGATCAAACAAGGCGAGGCCACTATCAGTCTAAGCGATCTCGATGCGATGATGCCTGAACGCACCTTGCAATCGGCGCGTGCAGACAAGGTACAGCTGGCAGTGATCGCTCGTATCAGTCATAGCGGCACCGCGACGGCTGAGTCAGGCGACTTGTCTGGCAACCCTGTGGTCATTAGTGCCGATCAAAATCAGGTCAATGTTGAAATCAATCAACAAATTCCCTAGTATTTATAACGGTTGTTAGTAGCGACTACTACCCACTCAGTAAGCGCGCTGTCGTCGTCACAGCAGCGCGCAACTGCATTATATGAACAGAGAAGTCATTGCGACTTTTTACTGCAGATAGTGAAAATACTTGAGCTTTGTCAAGCCACAAGGTAAGGTAGCTTAGCAACCAACCAATCCCTAAGTATTTATTAGTCCCAAAATCCTACCTATTAAGGAGAGTCGTGTAATGATGCGTATTATTTTGCTAGGTCCACCAGGCGCCGGTAAAGGTACCCAAGCCCAGTTTATTTCTAAAGAGTATGATATTCCGCAGATCTCGACTGGCGATATGTTGCGAGCAGCAATCAAAGAAGGCAGTGAGCTTGGCAAACAAGCCAAAGACATTATGAATGCTGGTGGTTTGGTATCTGACGACCTTATCATTAACCTAGTGAAAGAACGTATCGCCAAGCCTGACTGTGCCAATGGTTGTATCTTAGATGGTTTTCCACGTACGATTCCACAAGCGCAAGCGCTGGCTGATGCGGATGTTGCAATCGACCATGTCATCGAAATCAGCGTACCTGATGACGAAATCGTCAAGCGTTTGTCTGGCCGTCGCCAGCACCCAGGCTCAGGCCGTGTTTACCACGTCGATCACAATCCGCCAAAGGTCGAAGGTATCGATGATGTAACGGGTGAAGCGCTGATCCAGCGTGAGGACGATCAAGAGTCGACCATTCGTGATCGTCTAGCGACGTATCATCAGCAAACCTCAGCGCTGGTAGATTTTTATCAAAACAAAGCGGCTGAAGGTGGTGATGCGCCGAACTACGATAAGTTTGACGGCACGCAAGCGATTGATGATGTCAAACAACAAATCTTAACGGCGCTAAAGGGGTAATCTTGTTATAAGATAACCGATGCCGTGATTGAAAGCCCTGTTTCTTAGCAGGGTTTTTTTGTGGCTGATAAGCATTCATATAGCCATGCCCGTACAACCCTGCCCCCACACAACCATACTCATAAAAAAACCGCTTACCTATGATAAGTAAGCGGCTTTTAATACGCATTTTGCACAACAGCTTTCTGCTTTAGCAGCTTACTGCTTATGCATTACCTTGCGCATCAACTTGTGCTTGCTGCTGGCTTTGTGCGTAGGCTTGGTCAAAGTTTACAGGAGCGAGCAGTAACTGCGGGAAGCTACCACGTGTGACGATGTCGCTGATGACTTCGCGTGCATAGGGGAATAGCACATTTGGGCAATAAGCGCCTAGAATTTGACCAATTTGGTCTTCTGGAATGTCTTTTAATAAGAAAATACCCGCTTGATGCACCTCAGCGATAAATGCAGCTTCGCCTGCATTTTTTGCAGTCACGCTGACGGTCAAGACGATTTGATAATGATCGTCGTCTAGCTTTTCTGCGTTGCTAGAGAGATTGATGTCAAGCTCTGGGTTCCACTCTTTGGTAAATACGCTCGCGCCTGGCACCTCAAGTGACATGTCTTTTACATAAATGCGCTCTAGTGCCAATTGTGGTTGTGCTTGTTCTTCAGCCATGATAATTCCTCTAAAATTAGATCAAATGATTGGGCAAGTTATGATTAAAAATACTATGATTAAAAACACTATGATTAAAAATACTATAACAAAAGCTTCGTCATAAAAGCCTTATGGTAATAGTAGCCAAGATTGAATCAAAAAGACCAATCTCGCCGTTTTATCACACGCATTGCATAACACCGTGTTTTATTTTGCCGCTGCTTATCATTACACAGCTGATGACAAACCGCAAAACAAGGTTGCAAAAAACTTGTAAATTAACCAGCCAATAGCTCGTCAAGCTTGCCTTGTTGGTTCAGTTGATTGAGCTCATCGAAACCGCCGACAAAGGTATCACCCACAAAAATTTGTGGCACGGTGCGATAGTTATTGGTCTTTTGCATCAACGCGCGGCGCTCTTCGCTCGTCATATCGTGCATACCGATTTCTTCATAATCGACGCCTTTGGTTTTTAGTAGTTGTTTGGCGTTAGAGCAGTACGGGCAGATAGGCGTGGTATAAACTTTGACAGATACAGTCATGATAAATCCTTATTGGTCAGTATGGTCGTCAGTAATGACTTTATTATAAAAAACTACGCATAAAAAATATGAATAAAAAGTGGAATGCTTAACAGACCCTAGTGATTATAAAAAATACGATAAAAAATCATGTGATAAAAATGATGATTATCAGTTACTCACAAGTAAACGTGCGAGGTATTGGGTCGGGCTTATTAGTACAGTGGGGATGTGTCAGGCAAATTCAAGCGGGATGGGCCAAAAAGGCGCTGCAGCGATATAACTATAATCGATTCTAAATAAAAAAGTCATGTGTTTATTAACCAGCAAGGCCGCTAAAATTTTACTTGCGTGCTGCGTTCCCAGAGGCTGCGCAACCTATGTTTAAAAATAGCATCCCAGTAGCGCTATATTCTTTTTAGAGTGCATCGACTATATACCACATAAAAAAAGACACCTAAATGAGGTGTCTTTTTGATGGTTACTGATACTAAATAATGCAGCACCAGCTATTTGTGCAATGACGGCTTGGCCTTGCCTTTGGTTTTTGACTTAGCATCTTTTAGACCAACGAGTGGCATACCAGCTGCCTGCCAGCCGCCAATGCCACCTTCTAAGCGATAAACGTCATCTTTGCCAATCATTTGAATGGCTGCGCCTGCCTGTACGCCCATGTCGCAGATGATGACCACTGGCTGCTGGATGGCGCGGATTTCTTCTAGGCGATCTTTTAGCTCAGTAAAAGGTATGTTGCGGCTGCCTTGAATATAGCCGGTCAAAAATTTCTTTTTGGCGCGAATATCGATCAGCTGCGCGTTTTGCGAGTTCACCATCATACCAAGCGTGTTGGGCGATATTTTTCTACCACTACGTTTGTTTTCGATGGTAAAAAACAGTACAGCAAGTACGGCTAATATACCAAACAAAAACGGGTGGTTGCCCACAAATTCTAGCGCACGATCCAAACCATACCTCCAAAAAATAAGTGTTCTATTAAGCCCAGAAGATAGCTCAATGATTTTGAACAAGGCGCTATTATACCGATTAGGTCATCTATAGTAAATGTATGATGAGCAACCTACGTTTTAATAATGCTGATTTGATACATAGCGTTGTTAATAGGGCTTGGTATCAGCCTCTTCGCTCAAGGTCACCAGGTTTTCGACTCGGCGCTGTAGCACATCACCATCAGCTACCGCTTGCCATAACGCACAGCCTTTGCTGTTATGAGTATGTTTGCAATCACGAAACTTACAGTCACCGGCAAGCGGCGCAAGCTCAATAAAACCTGAAATAATATCGTCAGGATCTAAATGCCAGATACCATATTCGCGAATACCAGGCGTATCGACGATGCCGCCTTGGGTAAGATCGTCTGGATTAAACGGCAATAAACGACTGGTGGTGGTGGTATGCTGGCCAAGTTTCGAGTTTTCGGAGATGACGTTGACCATTTGCCCTGACTCAGGCAACAGCGCATTGATAAGACTGCTTTTACCGACGCCAGATTGTCCAGCAAAAATCACCAGCTTTTTATCTATATGACGCTTGAGCTCATCAAGACCTGTTTGGGCGTCGCTAGCGGCGATGTTTTCAGGACAGTCAACCGACGTCAGTACGCTCTCGTAACCAAGGGCCGCGTATTGAGTCAAAAGCTCTCTGGTATCGACGCCGTCTTCTTGCGCGAGTAGGTCGGCTTTGTTCAATACCAATAGCGGCTTGACGCCCGCGTGATGACAGACCACCAAATAGCGATCGATCAGGGACGCCGCCGCCGCTGGTAGTGGCGCAAACACGATCGCCAAGATATCGATATTGGCAGCGACAGGTTTGAGCTTATGATACCGATCTGGGCGTGAGACAAGAGAGGTACGCGGTTTGACCGACTCGATCCGGCCAAAGCCGGTATTGGGGTCAGCTGTCCAGCGTACGTGGTCGCCTGCCGCCAGCATAGGCAGGTTAGTACGCACATGACAGCGCCATATATCGCCCAACTCCAGCGCTTGCCAAAATGGCTCAGGATCATCAGGCGCAATCTCTGGCTGCACCGGTAGCACCGCAGGCAAGCTGGTGATTTGTACCTCTAGCTGCTTGCCATAATGCGCCATGACCACGCCATCCATCAAACTGTCATCGAGGCTGTCTTGACTGTCGAGCTGCTGTTTGTCAATGCGACGAATCTGTTGTTTAGTCAGTTTGCGTTGCCGTATTAATGCCATGGTTTTGACCTATTATAAAAATATTGCTAAGTGTAGCGTGAAAATTTGCTAACATACAGCCTAAACCGTCTGTGGCAGATAGTGGTTTTGTAATATCAGGGCTGATTTGGCACTGTTAAATCCCATGCCCTCATCTTGTCACTGTAGATAGAACGGCACTTTTTATATAAAAACTTGCTCCAAACATTATTGACCATAGGATATTTTATGACTACCGGCGACCATCCCAATAAAATTAAGATCAAAAATCAAGGCAAAAAAGGGCTGGTGTGGATTGACTTAGAAATGACCGGACTTGATACCTTAAACGATGAGATTATCGAGATTGCCACTGTCGTGACTGACGAAGATTTAAACGTCCTTGCAGAAGGGCCGGTGTTTGCGATTAAAGTATCCGATCAGGTATTAAACAAAATGGATGACTGGAACACCAAGCAACATGGTCAGTCAGGTCTGATCGATCGGGTGCGCCGTAGTAAGGTGACGCTGGCAGAGGCTGAAGCGGAAACCATTAAATTTTTGAATAAGTGGGTCGATAGCGGTAAGTCGCCGATGTGCGGTAACTCGATCTGTCAAGATCGTCGCTTTTTGGCGCGACAAATGCCAGAGCTGGAGCGGTTCTTTCATTATCGCAACCTTGACGTGTCATCGATTAAAGAGCTGTGCTTTCGCTGGCGCCCTGATATCTTAAAAAACTTTGAAAAGGGCGGCAGCCATCTTGCGTTAGATGATATCCGTGATTCTATTCGTGAGCTAAAGCATTATCGTCAGCACTTTTTTAAACTGATGCCTTAATAAGATTGATAAGTTAAGCTCGATAAGTAATGAGCTTGCACTTAATAAGTGAATAGTCAATTATAAAGGGTCTGCTAAATAGTTAGCGGACCCTTATTTTATGACATCATTTGGTTTATAAAAAAGGGTAGTGGTTTGAAAAGTATGCTGAAACTGGGATTGTTGCTAACTATAGGCTATACTAGACAGGTATCAAAAGTAAAAAAAAGGATTTATCATGAAAAAATTTGCGCTCGTTTGTGTATCTATCCCCTTGCTTTTGGCTGCTTGTCAGTCAACTGTCATGCCAATTCCAAAACCTACGCCAAACTCGACGCTCGAACAAACGGTAAGCCAAACCTTAATTATCATGTACAATCCCAGCATCGGCAAACAAGCCTTGCTAAAAGCCGTTGCCGACCATCAAGCCACGATTGTTTATGATTACAAAATCCTTAATGGCATGGCGATTCGCTTGCCGGCGGGCACAGATATGAACCAAGCGATCAAGGATTTTAGGCAGGTGCAGGGTGTCGTCAGTGTGGAAAAAGATACGATTCAAACTATATTACAATGAATATAAGTTAACAATCTTTTCAAGCAAAACGATAATTGGCTGTGGTATAAAAAGAATGCTCACTATACCCAGCCATAATTGACATAGTGAAACAGTAAATCGAATGCTTTAAAATGATTTTCTAATTTCTTAGAAAAACAACACGTCTTTCGGAATACACGCCTAAGCCTTTGCCTAAAGCGATTGTTGTTGCCTTCAATATCAACCGTATGGCGTTTACCTACTTGTTTAAAGTCAAAATCAAAGGCGATTAAAAAGCTATCCCAGTTATCACAGCAGATATAGCCAAAGTCAATGCACAACGCATCAAGCTTGGCTCTTAGCTCTCTAGCCGTCTTTAGATTACGTTTACCCCATACGAAGGCAACAATCTCACTGGTATCTGAGTCGTATGCATAGACTAGCCATACCTTGTTCTTCTTACGCCCCACATACGTCCAAAACTCATCAACTTGCAGTTTTCGATAATATCGTTGTTTGGGTTTTATATCATGGTTTGAATTGACCAAAACGCTTAATACTTTGTACTTGCTAACTTTCTCAATGACAACAATGTCAGCAACACTACAGCCTCGAACTAGCATCAAACGTATCTTGGCATTGATTTCGATTTTGCATCCTTGGTAGCTTAAATCCATCTCATGGATGAATTGCCGATGGCAGTCTTTGCATCGATAATTCTGTTTACCATAGATTTTCCAGCCATTTTTTCTTTATACTTAAACCCAGACAGCTTGGGCATCTGATTGTAATTTGTGTCTTCATAACCTCAAATTAGCATCTTTTTCTCAAGCTGTCTTTTTTATTTCACCTCAGCATACTTTTCAAACCACTACCTAAAAAAGAAGCTAGACCTGTAATTTAAGTTCAACCAGTTCAAAGTTAGCTTTATTGCTATCTGAGTGTGCATTAGTGATAATCACACCAATCACTGCACTGACGGTTGTTTTACGGGTATCTTTATTTAGCAGCCGCCAATCACCCAGCACGTAGCGTTTTTTATCTGTCGTTGCTTGATGGATATCTGGACGATGGGTATGGCCATGTAGCAGCGCATCGCTATTAGCCACGGCTTGTATTACCGCCTCATCGTTGACATCCATAATGTGAGCGGCTTTGTTAGCATTGTTTTGTTGGCTTTTTTGGCGCATTTTTTCCGCGATAGCCAAGCGTTTTTCTAGGGATTTATTGAGCAGATACCACTGGGTTAGACGGTTGCGCATGATTTTACGAAAAAACTGATATTTTTTATCATCGGTACAGAGCGCGTCGCC
Organism: Psychrobacter sp. HII-4; assembly: GCF_904846595.1. Taxonomy (NCBI): domain Bacteria; kingdom Pseudomonadati; phylum Pseudomonadota; class Gammaproteobacteria; order Moraxellales; family Moraxellaceae; genus Psychrobacter; species Psychrobacter sp. HII-4. The sequence continues at coordinate 57,399 of NZ_CAJHBJ010000003.1, forward strand.
ATGCTCGAGACGGTAGTGTTGCTGTCCCACAGCTAAGCTATACGGCTCATCAATCAGCTCCCCGCCAAACAGGTTGCAAAACGGCTGACCTAGCAGAAAATCACGATTGCCATGCATCACCAATATCTCACAGCCCTTGATACGCAGTTGTTTTAATTTAGCGATAAGCGGGGTGAGCCAGTGGGTTTGGCGCGCATCATCTGACAGCGTCAAATAAGCGTCATCACCGATCCAGACCTCAAACCAATCGCCTAAGATAAATAAGCGTTTGAGGACGGGCAGGGCCAGACAGTCATCAAGTAGCGCCAAAAAAGCCTGCACTAAGGCAGGCTCCTCTGGCGATAAATGCAAATCGCTGATGAATACTTGCCGCACCTCATGTGGGCGGGTCGTTATCAGATGATTAAACGTTTGCATTTATCATAATCCTTGTCATCTATTGTCAGACTATCAGTAACACTTACTTATCACGACCTACTGAGAAACGATGGTCGCAGAGTTGATAACGACAGGCTCTTTTGGCACATCAGCATGCATGCCGAAGCGACCGGTTGGTACGCCGCGCATTTTGTCGATGACATCCATACCGCTGGTGACTTTACCAAATACTGTATAACCCCAGCCTTGCATGTTTTTGCCAGAGTGGTTGAGGAAGTCATTGTCTTTGACATTGATAAAGAATTGGCTGGTCGCTGAATGCGGATCTTGCGTACGCGCCATGGCGATAGTGCCTTTGTCATTCTTTAGGCCATTGTCCGCTTCGTTTTCGATAGGAGCATTGGTTGATTTTTCATTCATCTCAGCGTCCATACCGCCGCCTTGAATCATAAAGCCATCGATGATGCGATGAAAAATTGTGCCGTCATAATGGCCAGATTTTACGTAGTTTAAGAAGTTTTCTACGGTTTTTGGTGCTTTTTCTTCGTTGAGTTCGATGACGATCGCACCCATATTGGTGTCTAGTTGTACTACTGGCGGCATGTCTACCATGTGATATTCCTTTTTTGATTGCAGCGCCTTAAATGACGCTGTCAAGTGGTGGTTAAAAGTGGGTGGTTAAAAAGTTATGGCTAGTCTAACGGCTTTTTTGTCGTCTGTCATGTATCAGGCTGTTAATGCCTTTGCAAAAGCTGATAGAATAACGCAACGTTATCTTTTATCAGTCTTTTTTAATTTATCATTTTTGAGCGTGGTAACACGCGCTGAATACTTGCGCTAGGAGCAATGAGTAATGAGTGAGCACTCAAGCAATAATGCACAAAAAAACGACTTTATTCGTAATATCATTCGTGATGATATTAAGGCGCAAAAATACCCCCAAATCGTAACGAGATTTCCCCCTGAACCAAACGGCTATTTGCACTTGGGTCATGTCAAATCAATCTGTCTAAACTTTGGTATTGCTGAGGAGTTTGGCGGGGTCTGTAATTTGCGTTTTGATGACACCAACCCAACGGCAGAAAAACAAGACTTCATCGACAATATCGAAAACGATGTCAAATGGCTTGGGTTTGAGTGGGCAGGCGAGGCGCATCATGCCTCAGGTTATTTTGATCAGCTCTATGCGTGGGCGGTGCAGCTTATCGAGCAGGGCGACGCTTATGTGGATTTGCAGTCGCCTGAACAAATCCGCGACAACCGCGGCTCATTTAATGAGGCAGGTACGCCATCACCGCAACGTGATGCCAGTGTCGCAGAAAACTTAGCGCGCTTTAATGAGATGAAAGACGGCAAGTTTGCCGAAGGCGAAGCGGTGCTACGTGCCAAGATTGATATGGCCAGCCCAAACATGAACATGCGTGACCCTGTCATCTACCGCGTCATGCACCAAGCGCATCATCAAACCGGCGATAAATGGTGCATCTATCCGATGTATGACTTTGCCCATCCGCTCTCTGATGCGCTCGAAGGTATTACTCATTCGTTGTGTACACTGGAGTTTGAAGACCATCGTCCGTTTTATGATTGGACGGTAGAAAAAATCGGCTTTGAAGTGCCGCCGCATCAGTATGAGTTTAGTCGCTTAAATGTCGACCACACCATGACCAGTAAGCGCAAGCTCAAACAGTTGGTCGATGAAGGGGTGGTGAGCGGCTGGGATGACCCGCGTATGCCGACCATCGCAGGCATGCGCCGCCGTGGTTATACGCCAGAAGGTTTGCGCGATTTTTGTGAGCGCGTTGGCGTGACCAAAGTCGACAGCGTTGTTGATTTTCGTCTATTAGAATTCAGCATTCGTCAATCACTCGAGACGACGACCGCGCGCGGCATGGCGGTGCTTAAGCCGTTAAAAGTGACGATTACTAACTTTAGCGATGCGGTCAGCAGCTGGGAGTCACAAAAGGCCGATAGCGTCAATGCGCGCTGGGATGAAGACGCTCAGACTCTATGGCTCAAGCAGCCAAAACATCCCAACATCGATATGGGTGAGCGTGAGATTCCATTTACCGAAACCCTTTATATCGACCAAGGCGACTATGAGATTGAGCCGCCAGCCGGTTATAAGCGCCTGTCACCAGCAAAGCCAGAAATCCGCCTGCGTAACACTTATGTGCTGGCCGTGACTGAACACATTACTGACGATGCTGGCAATGTGACCGAGCTAAAAGCGACGATTGATCCTGCGACATTGGGCAACAACCCTGAAGGCCGCAAAGTCAAAGGCGTGATTCATTGGGTATCAGCCAGCCTTGGCGTGCCTGCGACCGTGCGTATGTATGAGCAGTTATTTAGTGTCGAGGACCCAGGTAGTGCCAGTGATGTGCATCAAGTACTCAATCCCAATTCATTGACTGAGCTTGCAGCAGTGGTTGAGCCCTCACTTGCCAACGCAGATGCTGGCACGCGCTTTCAGTTTGAGCGTGAAGGCTACTTCATCGCCGATAGCGAAGAGCACACCAGTGACAAGCCGGTATTTAACCAAATTGTCAGCTTACGCGACAGTTATAAGCCAGCTTAATGCATAGCCTTTGAGCTTGCCCTTAGGGCTTAACGTCAAATCATTGTCCTTTTATACTGACCCATCTCTAGTGCGCTAGGGGTGGGTTTTTATGAATTTTGCTTGTGGGATACAGGCATGGTAGTTCAATGCGCTATGCTACCTATATACTGGTTTATTTAGTGATAAATGGAATAAACGCATTACAATCCTTCACAAGACATTCATAACCAGTTTGGTACTATAAAGTGAGTTTTTATTGATGCACTAGACGGGATAAGCAAATGATCAAACCGTCTCGCACATTGCAATAATCGGTTTATAATAATAGGGCGCATAAGACAGTAAGATCGGCGCTCATCATTCATATAAATAAGGAATTTAGTATGGCACATTTACGTTTAGGCGACACCGCACCAAACTTTGATGCAACCACCACAGAGGGTGATATTAATTTTTATGATTGGTCGGGTGATAGCTGGGTGGTATTGTTTTCGCATCCTGCCGACTATACACCAGTTTGTACCACTGAGCTTGGCCGCACCGCTGCATTGGGCGGTGAGTTCCAAAAACGCAATGTCAAGCCGATTGCTTTGTCAGTGGACGGCTTAGAAGATCACAAAGGCTGGGTCAGCGACATCGAAGAGACACAAGGCGCTGCGGTGAAATTCCCTATCATTGCAGACTCTGATCGCACGGTTGCGGATTTGTATGACATGATTCACCCAAATGCTGATAACACCGCGACAGTTCGCAGCGTGTTTATCATTGATCCAAACAAAAAAGTACGTCTGACCCTGACCTATCCAGCCAGCTGTGGTCGTAACTTTGATGAGATCGTTCGGGTCATCGATGCGCTACAGTTGTCTGATGAATATAATGTTGCCACACCAGTCGACTGGAAAGATGGCGACGATGTGATCATCCCGCCAAGTGTCAAAAACGAAGACATCCCTGCCAACTATCCAAAAGGCCATACAGAAATTAAGCCCTATCTACGTACCACACCTGCCCCTAATAAATAAATGGCAGTGAATGGCAAGTCGCATGATACAAAGTCTCACGACGTAAAGTTGTGAGGCTTTTTTTATATCTCAATCATCGTATTTATCTTGCTTTAGGCCTCTGCCGTGGCAAAAGACAAGAAAGCTTTGCTATGGTGCGCTGAGTAAGCTATAACTATGATAGAGCGTCAGGATGTGAGCCAGATTTGAGTGGGTCGTAGCCACTCAATACGAATACTCAGCAAGGCTCGTTACTCATTACAATAATGGCTGGCAGCGCTAAATCGTTATCTATCTATTTTACAAGGAGTTTATTATGAAAAAACTATACGTCACTCGTACTGCCCCAAACCCGCGTAAAGCTTTGATACTTTTGGCATCAAAAGGGATTGATGTCGATGACATGGATGACGTCGATGTGATAGATATCGACTTTGCAGCCAACGAGCAGATTTCGGCGGAATTTACCAAGATCAATCCGATGCAGACGGTACCGGTTTTGACCTTAGACGATGGGACGGTGCTCAACGACTCACAAGCGGTCTGTGAGTATCTAGACCGCGTCTATGGCGAGCGCTCTGTGATGGGAAATGATGTGGTACAGCGCGCGCAAGTTTGCGCCATGCGCCGGATCGCTGAGCTTGAGGTGTTGTACAACCTAATGCTGGCGTTTCAGCACAGTCATCCTTCCAAGGCTCAGCGTGTCGAGCAGGTTCCTGAGTTTGTCCAGCCATCTATCGCCCGTGCTACCAAAGCCATGGGCTATTTTGAGAACGCTTTAGTAGGTCGCGACTATCTCGTGGGTGAGCAATTAAGCTTTGCCGATATTGTGCTGTATTTGGGGTTGGATTTTGGCAAAATACTTAAAGTTGACCCAAGTGAGCAAGGTGAAAACCTAGCGCGCTTTTATCAAAAAATGAATGAGCAGTTTAGTATCAAAAATATGGCAAAAGCCAAGCCCGTAGATGGCAGTAAGTGATGAGAGATTGACACGAGAGATTGATAAGTAGTCGGCTGCTTACTTCTTAAGTGTATCCTTAACTAGGGCGTGTCCTCAATTCAATCGATAGTAATCTAAATGGGTTAAAAATGGCTAAATCTGGTCAAATGAGGACACGCCCTAGCTGCTCAATTAACCTTTCAACTGCTGACAGCTTGTATTCAATTAAAACAGCCTATCTCATGATTGGCTGTTTTTTTATGCAGGTTAATAAGGCGTTATAATCAAGCCAAGATAGAAGCTGCAAGATAGTAACTCACGACTACTAGCACTAAAACATGGATTTGGGAACTGTTTTTAAAAGATGTAATAAAAATAAACATTTTATTACATAGTGCAGTAGACACAGCGTTATAGTGAGCAATCTATCCTGAGCTTTTAGACGTTGCATAAGAAGCTTTGTAATAGAGCTTAAATGATATTTGACAGTTTTTTGGCCACATCTGTTTTATACAAAAAAAGAAACCAAGCTTACTAAGAGGTACGTTGTATGGTAAGTAAAACCGCAAAACCCGCTTCGAAATGGCTACTATTACCAAGCATGCTAGTAGCAAGCCTAGCGCTGGGCGCTTGTCAAAAATCCACTGCGCCTGCTGATGGCGACACGGTGGATCGTCATGAAGCGGCGGTAACCAGTGAAACAGATGGCGCTACGCCAATAGACGAGATGAATGTAGAGAATACGGATACAGACGATGGCCGTGATGATAAGCTGACGGTAGAGCAAAAAATGATCGAAAACCTATCACGCTATCGTTGGACGCTATCGGATATTCAGAATGCTGGCAGTGGGCCCTCGGTGTCTATGCTGGCTGATATCAAAGACCAAGTATCATTACTGTTTAATCAAAATCAAGGGCAAGACACTTTGAGCTATAGCGTTGGCTGCAATGCTATGAGCGCGGTTTATCAGCTGCAGGGTAATACGTTGACCACCGAAGAGAGCATGAGTACACAAATGCTCTGCCAAGATCTCAATGAGGCTGAAAATCGTCTGAACACATTGATGCAGGGTACGAGTGAGTTGAGCGTGACGACAGATGAGCGGCCCTTACTCACGCAAGTGACCAGCGATGAGGTGACGTTGACTTGGAAAGGGCGGCTGACCTCACAGGCGAAATATAATAGCAAAGGAAAAACCGTCTTTTGGGCCGTCAATGCCAAAAAAGCCCCTTGCACCGCTGAGGGGACGCAGCAGTGTTTGCAAGTCAAACCCATCACTTATGATGATCAAGGTATCAAGACCAGTGAAGGTAAATGGGCTGCGTTCACGGGCGAAATCGAAGGCTATCAGCATGACGGCAAGCATGATGAAGTGCTGCGTCTCCAGCGCTATCAGTTGGATACCGAAGATGCAGAAGTCAAAGGTGAAGAATACGCTTATGTACTCGATGCTGTGATAGAAAGTAGCGTGGTAGAGTGAGGCTTTTACAGTAAGTTGGTTGGTCGTTTTGGCTATTTAAAACGAGGGCGAGATAGCCAAAATGATTTAAAAAAACACGCGTTCAAATGACGCGTGTTTTTTATGTCTGATGACTTGCAGACAAATAGCTTGATGACCTAACGTAAATTGCCCAAGTCTTCTTCTGTTAGCCGCCAGCGGCCTTTTTTCTTAGAGCTGCCGCGCCCGCGCATGGCGCTGTTTAATATCAGTTTGTTCATCGAATGGCTGGAGTGGGCATGACAAATCGCACAAGCAAGGCCGTCGGCGGCATCTTGCTGTGGCACGACGTCTAACGATAGTATACGGCATACCATCTCCTGCACTTGCTCTTTGGCCGCTGCGCCATAGCCGCAAACCGCCTGCTTGATCTGACGAGCAGTGTACTCCGACACCTCTAAGTCTAGTGCTACCATCGCGGCGATGGCGGCACCGCGGGCTTGACCGAGCTTTAGCGCTGAGTCTGGGTTTTCGGCCATAAATACTTGTTCGATTGCCGTATGAATTGGCTCGTCAGTATATTTTAGATGGTGCTGAGTAATACGCGTCAACCCATTAAAAATACGCTTTAAGCGCTCAGGCATCTCCTTGGTTTCTGTGCGAATGGTGCCTGCATCGATATAAGTCAGTTTGTCGCCGGTTTGTTGCACGATGCCATAACCGGTCATACGCGAGCCTGGGTCAATCCCAATAATAATTGCCATAGTATTCCGTCTTACTTACATTTTGTTTTATATCTTAAAAATCCGCTATAAGTTTGATAGTATAGCAATCAATCCCCATATACATCATATGTTAGCCATCTTAATTTGTATGGCGCTTTATTTATTGGTTTTTATTTTATAGGACGACACTTTATGGGTCAGATCGTTGGTATCGCCATTGTTTGGTTTATTATTGAGATGCTGCTGTGGTATTTGCTTGCCCAGTTTATGAGTGGCTGGTGGGTATTTATGTGGTTTATCATTGCCGCTGTCATCGGTGTGTCACTGATGCGCAAAGGTATGGCCGCGCTCAACCCGATGGCGCAGCAGATGAAAGCAGGTGGCATGATGAATCCAGCGATGCGCCCGCAAGAGTCTACCATGCTAAAGAGTGTGGCGATGGCGGCAGCCGGTATTTTATTACTGATACCAGGGGTACTCAGTGATTTACTAGCGTTATTGGTTGTGTTACCGCCTGTACAAAAAAAGCTGAAAGATGCGGCCAACAACTATGTCATGAACAACCAGCAAAAAATGATGGAAATGATGGCAAAACAAATGGGTGGACAGATGGGCGGTCAAAACCCATTTGGTGGCATGGGCGGTCAAAATCCGTTTGGCGGTGCAGGTGGTATGGGTGGTCAAAACCCCTTTGGTCAGCAGTCGCAAAACCCGTTTGGCGATGTCTTTAAACAGCATACTACCGTAGATGGTACGGCCAAAAGCGTGCCCAAAGATGTGAAAAAAATCACCAAGTCTGCCAATGATGAATGATAGTAAGTCGTAAAGCAAATAGCAAAAAGCCCCTTTCGTGATGAGCGAAAGGGGCTTTTTGCTGGTCTTAATGGCTTATTTATCCTTTGTATTTTACAAGCGATAAAATAAAGAGAAGACCGAATAGAACAACCGAAGTGCCGCCGTAAGATGGTGACCCATGAACCGTGAAGTTCAGGGCGGATGCGTCACTACCTCTGCAGGTTTCCTGATACACCGCAAGCGGTGCAGGCATACACAATGAGGCAATAGGTACCACATCCTAGTAAAGCATTATCGGCTCAGGGAATAAACATCTACTAGCCAACACTTCAGAATAGTTTCATCTTAACCAATGAAAAGTGTGATTGCAAGTAGCAATTACAGATTGCTACGTAGTGAAAATTTGTCAGTTTTTCAGCAATTTTCAGATATGTGCTAATATAGAGGGCTTTCAACACCCTAAGACAGCATTATAGGCGTTCATTCACTTGAGGAGCGGTAATATATGACCACGAACCAGCAACCATCAGAGTCTATCGATGACAATCAGGCACCACTTAATGACAAAAACGGCGGACAAAATAAAAAAACACCGCATGTTTTGATGATATTGGACGGCTTTGGTCATCGTGAAGAAGATAAGGATAATGCCATTGCTGCGGCCAATATGCCAAACTTGGATAAAATCTATCAGCAATATCCACATGGCCTGATCTCTGCCTCTGGAGAAGATGTGGGTTTACCAGATGGTCAGTTTGGCAACTCAGAAGTGGGACATATGAACCTCGGCGCTGGCCGCGTCCTGTATCAGGACTCAACGCGTATCTCAAACGAGTTGGCCAACCGTGAGTTTTATAAAAATCAAGCGCTGGTTGATGCAGTAAAAGCGGCAAACGACTTGGGCGGTAATGTGCATATCATGGGCTTGCTTTCTGATGGTGGGGTGCACTCGCATCAAGACCATATCGAAGCGATGTGTCACTCAGCGCTGGTACATGGTGCCAAAAACGTCTTTGTGCATTGTTTTTTAGATGGCCGCGATACGCCGCCTAAGTCTGCTGACAAATATATCGATCGCTTGCGTGATCATATCGGTAAGCTCAACGCCCACTACGAAGGTGGCCGCGTACAGATTGCCAGTATCATCGGGCGTTATTATGCCATGGACCGTGACAATCGCTGGGAGCGCGTCCAAAAAGCCTATGAGCTGATCACTGAAGGCAAAGCTGATCGCTTGGCAACGCGTGCCGATGGTGCTGTACAAGCCGCTTATAAAGCGCGCGAGACGGATGAGTTTGTCAGCCCGACGACCGTGATTGGCCGTGATGAAGTGCCTTATACAGTTGAAGACAATGACGCGCTGATCTTTATGAACTTCCGCGCTGATCGTGCTCGCGAGCTTACCCAGGCGTTTGTGCTGCCAGATCATGAGTTTTCAGGATTTGCCCGTCAAAAGCAGCCAAAGCTGGCCGCCTTTGTCATGCTGACCAAATACTCTGATGTGCTGGCTGACAACCCGCACACCAGCATCGCTTATCATCCCACCTCATTGACCAACACCCTTGGCGAGTATTTGCAAAACATTGGCAAAACGCAGCTACGTATCGCCGAAACGGAAAAGTACGCTCATGTGACGTTTTTCTTTAGTGGTGGCCGCGAAGAGGAGTATGAAGGCGAGACCCGTATCCTAGTACCATCACCTGATGTGGCCACTTATGATCTGAAGCCTGAAATGAGCGCCCCTGAAGTGACGGATAAGCTGGTCGAGGCGATTGAGTCTGGCAAGTATGATGTGCTAGTGGTCAACTATGCCAATGGTGATATGGTCGGACACACGGGTATCTTTGATGCCGCGGTGCAAGCGGTAGAGGCGCTCGATGTCTGTATTGGCCGTCTTGAGACTGCTGTGCGCGCGGCTGGCGGCGATATGCTCATCACCGCTGATCATGGCAACTGTGAGCAAATGCAGGACTATGAAAGTGGGCAAGTGCATACTCAGCATACCACCGAGTTGGTACCGCTGATTTATATCGGCGAGCAAAAACTCACGGTGCGCAGTGGGGGTAAGCTCAGCGATATCGCTCCAACTATTTTGACCCTGATGAGTGTGGATACACCAGCTGAAATGACAGGTAAGAGCCTACTGGTTCCAGCGTCGTAAGTCTGCTTTATGATCATACGCCACCCTCATGAGTAGCGGCGTGTTGCTCATTGCGGTGAATGACGATACTGTGGCTATGCTGTGAGTTGTGCTGTAGCGGTAATATGGCTATGGTACGATAAGGACAGACAGACGTTGTACCGCCATATTATAAGGAGAGATCATGATTGTCTCTCCTTTTTTTTGCTATATTTTTAGGTGTTTTTTTTCTTGTCACGACCGCAGTCTACCAATGACAGTTAACGATTCACATACTGAGGGTCTGCAATACACTACTAGTCTTAGCTCTGCTCTTGATGCTATCTTATAAAGTCGCTATCACAGATATTTTTATAATGAAAATTACGATATTTTATGATTAACACGAGTATTTTATGCGTCCTATTTATGCCATACGCTCTTTTCTCATCAAAAAAATCAATCGCGATATCAGACGTGTATCCAGCACGCCTGCTGTATATAAGCCTGTCTTTATGGCAGCGCTGCTAGGGCTGGTCGGTGTCAATTTCTCTCAAGCGGCCGCGGCTCCCAGTCATCATTCGGCGCAGAAGCTGCAACTGATTGGCTTAAATACAGATGAAATAGATCCTGCAGAAGACAATCTATCAGATATCGCCGACATGCTAGAGGCAGCCGACGACATCGATGACTCGATAGATAGCGTTGCCGATGAAAGCGTGCTCAATGACGAGGCCGAGGTAATCGATACCGCGATACCGCCGGAGGTCGCGCATGTGTCATTGAATGCCATTTCTCCTGAGACGCTCAAAACCTTTGTCGCTGTGGTCGATTTGGTGCGCCGTGAGTATGTCGATGCGGTCAACGACGAGACGCTGTTTAATAATGCCATGAGCGGTATGTTGACCAAGCTCGATAGTCATGCTGAGTTTTTGGATGCTGAGGCTTATGAAAACCTGCGCGCCTTTACCGAAGGCGACGTAGGCGATGTCGGTATCAAGGTCAGCTATCAGCCACAAGAAGGCTACTGGGTCATCACAGAGGTCATCGATGACTCACCTGCTGACAAAAAAGGCATCGCAGTCGGCGATTATTTGCATCAGGTGGGTGAGTTTAAGCTTGATGAAAATCGCCAAACCAACGACGTTGAGCAACTGCTGACGGGTGTCGCTGGCACGCAAGTAGATGTGGTGACTTCTAAAGCGGGTCGCCGTAAACACACTACTACTTTGCAGCGAAATAACAGCCATCCGCAAACCATTGAGATAGAGCTGGTCGATGGTATTGCGGTGGTTGGGCTACCAGCCTTTCAAAACGATAGTCGTGACAGGCTGCTTGAAGGTTTGATCAATCTAGACGCGCCGGTTTCAGGCATTTTGTTGGATCTACGTGACAATCCAGGCGGCGTGCTTACCTCGGCGGTGAATGTCGCCAGTCTGTTCATGAATGATACTGATGTGGTGCAGGTACAAGCGCGCCAAAACGAGCCGCGCGTGCTGTCCACGACAGGTGAGGCCATCCTTAAGCCTTTACCTATGGTGGTGTTACAAAATCGCTACTCGGCTTCGGCGGCCGAGGTGCTTGCCAGTAGCCTGCAGGCGCAGCAGCGCGCCACTATCCTTGGGGAGGTCAGCTATGGTAAAGGATCGGTACAGTCGGTGATTCCGCTAAACGATGAGCAAGCGGTCAAACTGACGGTCGCCAACTATATGACCGCCACGGGTCAAAAGATAGATGAGATCGGGGTGACACCTGATGTGATGCTCTCTGGAAATGAGAGCACATGGCGACAGCAGGCTCTTGAGCTGGTCAAAGAGCGCGCCTTAACGTCAGGCGTTCGTTTTGTCCGAAAGCCCAACCGCGCACAGTGAGCCCAATCTAAGTCATATAATGGTCGCCCATGCCATAGATCGTCTTTGGTCCTTATTCAAGCTGGTCTTCATCGATTTCTAGTTTTTTCATGCGGTAACGTAAAGAGCGAAAAGTCGTGCCCAGCAGTTCAGCGGCTTGGGTTTTATTCCAGCCTGTTTGCTTTAGTGCGGTGATGATCAGCTGTTTTTCTTGCGCTTGTAAATAATGCTCTAAGCCTTGGGCGGGTAAGCCTGTATTGTTAATGTTTTTTGTCTCGTTTGGCGCTTGTACGGCCTGATTGGCCGTTTTTATGTTTTCGGCGCTGTCGACCTGCGCTGTTTTTGGGTGATTGGCCGCCGCACCTTTGATGACAGAAGGGTAGTGCTGAGTATGGGTGCGATAAGGATGCAAGTTGCTGGCCGAAGTCGGGGCTTGGATAGGTTGAACCTTCTCATCGTGTGCTGCTGAGCTGTCTATAGGCGCCCTTTGTCCCGATGGGCTGTTTGGTAAAAGCGTGTCTGCTGAAGCAAGATGAGTGCGGGCGGCAGGTGTTTCAGCTGTTGGTGCTGTACCTTGCGTAGCTGCGTTTACCGCATGCGGCTCTGTATCCGTCGGCGTCAACGCAGGCAGACCCAGATGGTTTATATCGATATTTGGCGTTTCTGCTAGGGTTACTGCACGCTCAAGCAGGTTACGCAGCTCGCGCACGTTGCCTGCAAAGTCATGATGTTGCAAACGCTCACAGGCGGCTGCCGTCAGTGAAGGCGGCGTCTCCAATTGCCACTCTTCAGCGATCAAGGCTAAAAAGTGTGTCGCTAGTACAGGTATGTCATCACGGCGCGCGTTGAGCGTCGGTAGTTTTAATTCAATGACGTTGATGCGATAGTAGAGATCTTGGCGAAACGTGCCAGCCTGCACCAGCTGGGCCAAATCTTTATGAGTTGCAGACAATATGCGAATATCGACAGGTATCTCTTTGGTATCACCGATGGCTCTTACCGTTTTTTCTTGAATGGCGCGCAGAAGTTTGACTTGCATCGCTAGCGGCAAGTCAGCCACTTCATCTAAAAATAAAGTCCCGCCATTGGCTTGCTGAAACAGGCCTTGTTTGTCAGCGACCGCGCCCGTGAAGCTGCCTTTTTTATGGCCAAAAAACTCTGACTCCATCAGCTCGGAGGGTATGGCGCCGCAATTCACAGGTACAAAGCTACCATCACGGCGTGGACTGAGATCATGAATCAGTCTGGCGACCACTTCCTTACCTGTACCCGACGCGCCTGATAAAAACACCGGTGCTTGCGAGCGTGCCAGTTTTAAAATGGTGTTTTTCAGTGGTAGCATCACCGCTGAGTCGCCGATCAGCCTACTATCGAGGAGTTTTTGCTCAGGGGTGCTCTCAGGAGCGGCCTCAGGGTCGTCACCTTGGTGAGTGACTTTGAGGGCGTTTTCGACCAGTTGGCGCAGGCGCGGCAGCTCAAGTGGTTTATTGACAAAATCAAAAGCGCCAAGCTTGAGGGCTTCGATGGCCAAATCCATACTACCATGCGCGGTAATAACGGCAATGGGCGTGTTGGTGCTGCCACTGATTTCTTTGACTAGCTCCAGCCCTGAGCCGTCAGGGAGCTTGAGATCCGTTAAGCAAAAGTCATACTCGCGCTCTTGCCAGTAGCCTCTTGCTTGTGACAATGTATAAGCCACATCACTTTTGATGCCCATCTTGGTTAAAGTGATTTGCATTAATCGGCACAGATCTACTTCATCATCAACGACTAGCGCGGTTTTTGTCATACATCATCTCATCGTATTCGGTAGCGAGAAATTATCAAAGCATCTATCACAATTGCAGTTAAGTGCTTACAAATGCTCAGCTTATCAGTGCGGTATTGGTACACAAATAGTAAGGTCGTACCAATGCGTTTTATACATGGGTGCAGGTATTGATGGCAGGTGCGATGAGGCGAAAGCAGGTTTTTGTGTGTTCAGGCACATATAGCAGGCGAGCTTGATTGGCTTCGCAAAAGGCTTGTGATAGATACAACCCAAGTCCTGTCCCTGCTTGATCTGTGGTAAAAAACGGATTGAACAAGTGCGGTAAATCATGCTCGAGGACCCCAGTACCACCATCTAAAATATCGATTATAACATCGTTATCTGCACAATAAATCTCGATTTCCACAAAGGCATGAGGGTGGGCGTAGCTACTATGACGCAAACCATTGCTGATTAAGTTGATTAATACTTGCTCTAGTTGGTGGGTGTCAAAGGAGATGGTCGGCTGGGTCTTAACACGCAAAAACACGTCATGCCCCTGAAAATGGTTTTCTAAAAACGCAGGCATCCATTCGGCAAGTACGATGGGCTGCTGGTTTGCTTGCTGCTGACGCGACAGCTTTAAGATGTCTTCTATAATACGATTGACGCGTTTGGTCTGCGAAAATATCATTTTATACAGCTCATGATTGGCTGCGATGTGCTCATCACTATAATCAGGGGCAGGGCTTGTCATGTCGTTACTTGCTGGTGGGTGACAGCTTTCTACGACGTCCTCCATGAGCAACTGGCTGGCTTGTGAGATGGTGGCCAGTGGGTTTCTAATCTCATGAGCAATACTGGCCGTCAGCTGTCCTAAAGACGCCAGTTTTAGTTGCTGAGCGTTGGCTTGCTCACGGCGCAAATCTTCGAGCATGACCAGTTTACTGCCGTCTTTTAGAGGGATAATCTGTACACGTAGCTTGCCAAACACCGATACATTGGCCACGGCAGGTAAGTCATAAGTAAAGGTACGCGACTGTCCTGCTGCGACAGTCAAGCAGGCTTGAAGCAGCTGCGGATGCTGCTCGTCAAGCTGCTCTTCAAAATCTGCTAATTGGGCAGCAGATGCGCTATCGAGCCTGCGCCTATCGTTTGGCGTACGACTTTCACTGGTAGTAGGTAAGGTGAGTGATGGACGATGAGGGATACTGAGCAGCTGATACGCGGCAAGATTTGCCAGCACGATATGCGCCTGATCGATGACAATAACGCCATTGACCATTTGAGTGATGACTTCTTGGTTGATAACATTTAGGCGCTCAACTTCCTTGGCATGACGGGCGGCCACTTTTTCTAACTGCACTAGGCGCTGCGAGATAGACCAGCTCAAGCCACCCACCGCCAAAAAACTGGCAGACATCAGCAGCGCATCGCCTAAGTTGGTCAAGCTCATGCTATTGGCAATGGCATAAAAAAACTGCTGATAAATAACAAAAATAATCGCCAGTAAGGTGATGATCAATGCTTGAGAGCTGTGAAGTAGCATAAAGCTTGCCGCTACCACTACCATATATAGCATGGTCAGCTGCAAGTCAGGCGCACCTGCGGTATAAAGCAGCAAGCTTAAGATGATGACATCCAAAGCCAAGCCAAAGGCCAGCTGCTGGCGCATGTGTTTGTTGACCACATAAAACAAACCGAGCAATATCATACTAAGCAGTACATAAAAGCTCAGGGTGGTTTGTTGCAAAAAACTGGGCAAAGACGCGCCGCTATCAGCACGTGCGGTGATATAGACCATGAGCATAGAAAACAAGCTCACGGCAAAGCGATAACTGCTATAAATAAGTCCTAGTTTACGCAGCTGCCGCAATGGCAGGGTGTCATTGGGGGGCGCTGAGCGGGTGATGGTCGAGACAAAACGAATAGCAGGTTTCATAAATTCACCGTCATGGGACAATCAGTACTTGCTGGCTTACAGTGCTGTCTGGCTTAGCTGGTTGACTTACTAAGCAGGCAAGTAGGCGAAGATTATGGCTGAATCAGACCATGACGAATCGCTAAATGTGTCAGTTTGACATCGCTATCGACCCCGACTTTTTCATAGATACGGTAGCGATACGTATTGATGGTTTTGACACTGACAAACAGCTGATCCGCGATTTGCTGCGGGCTTTGGCAGTTGACGACCATCATCGCTACTTGTTTTTCGCGATCACTGAGCAAATCAAAGGGCGAGCTGGCATTGTCTGATAGCAAGACGTCTGCTAACTGCTCTGCGACATCTTGGCTAAAATAGCGACCCCCTTGATAGACTTTTTTTACCGCCCGTATCATCTCGTCTAAGGGTGTGCCTTTTGTGATATAACCGTTGACCCCAGCTTTGATCAGCATAGAAGGATAAGGCTGCGCCGACATACTGCTGACTGCCAAAATCTTGATACCCATGTCTAATTGGACCAAACGTTTGGTGGCTTCAAGCCCGCCAATATTGGGCATATTGACATCGAGTAATACCACATCAGGGTGCAGCTGTTTGGCCATTTTGATCGCCATGTCGCCGCTATCGGCCTCACCGACCACCTCAATATCCGCACTGTCTGACAACATACGGCTGATACCCATACGTACCAAATCATGATCATCGACTACCAATACTTTAATCATCACTATACTCTTTACTATTTGTCAGAAGAAGGGATGTTGCCTAGCATAAATCACAGACAAAAAACTGTCTAAGGTATTTTTTTTAGTTTTTGACGATGTAAAATACTGCTAATATATTATGTGGATGTTGTTGTTTAATATATCAAATTTTGAATAATTGCCATGCTTTGGGTTAAGATATATTTCTGAAATGTGAACCAATGTTTCTATAATATAAAGTGGTTGTAGCAAAATTTGAATTGGGACAAAATAAACCATTAAATCAGCTTGATACATTAAACTTAAAAGCAAACCATGATACACTAAAAATACAAAAACTCTATACGAGTACTTACAAACCTATTCATAAACACTATGAACGTTTTTGGCGTCAGATCGTATGTATCTGGCGTGATAGCGACAGCAGGAGGCACAATGAAGCAACTACCATTAACCAAACAGCAACTGATCGCTGCCATGATTTCACTGAGTTTGGGTGGTGTGGCACAAGCTGCACTTACGATTAATGGTAGCGCTGATACAGAATCTAGCGCGCGTATCAGCTGGGGCGGTGCCGATAGCTTGTCTGAAGCTCGTAAGATTATGTACAAATCGACAGGCTCTGCTATCAAGAAAGTCGATACCGGTTATGGCACCACCAATATCACCAATACCAACAGCTTTGGCAGCAGCAATAATAGCTATACCAATAGCAATCGCTACAACACCACCTATCGTGGCGCTTTTGGCAGTAGTGATATGATTCCGATCAGCACAGACTCGCGTAGTGTAGCTGTGATCGATGCTGAAACAGGCGAGTCTATCTACGAAAAAGACGCGGATATTGCCCGTCCAATGGCCAGTATCACCAAGGTCATGACCGCGATGGTGGTACTAGATGCCGGTCTGGATATGCGTGAAGAGATTATCTTAGACGCAGAAGACTTTGTCGGCCCCAAACGTGCAAGCTCTCGTCTAAAAGTAGGAGATCGCCTCAACCGTGCCGAAATGCTACTCATGGCCTTGATGAAGTCAGAAAACCCAGCCGCAAAGAGTCTGGCGCGTAACTATCCAGGTGGATATAGTGCCTTTATGCGAGCGATGAACCGCAAAGCGCAAGACTTGGGTATGACGACTGCCTTTTTTGGTGATCCAACGGGTCTTGACAAGCGCAATGTGGCGTCATCAAATGATTTGGTCAAGATGGTGCGCGCTGCGGGTAACTACGATGTGATTCGCCGCTTCTCCACCACCAAAAGCTATGATTTCTTTGTATCAAATTACTCTCGCGGCAACCGCACATATAAAGCCAACAATACCAGCAGCTTAGTACGTGAGGGTGGCTATCCTATTGGTATCTCAAAGACCGGCTTTATCAATGAAGCAGGGCGCTGTGTGGTCATGGAAACGAGGGTCAATAACCGCCCAGCCATTATTGTTATTTTGGGCGCAAACAGCTCAGCCACGCGCTGGGGCGATGCCAAAAATATCTTAAACAGCTTGGCCACGCGTCGTACCGTATAGGTGCGGAGGTGCAGATTACTGTATAAATGCGGATGACACTGATGTCAGTATACAAACACACATACGCACGTATATAGATCAAAAATAGACAGGTAAAATAATTCAAAGGGCTGTTATATCATATAACGGCCTTTTTTATATCAAAAAGGATACTCGTGGTATGAATCACTTGCAATCGGCTGTCGTACCTCAGCTTTATTTACTGACGAACGACGATGAGTTTGAGCGACTCTATCAAAAGCTAGAGGCCGCGCTGGCAACAGGGCTGGTCGGTCTGCTGCAAGTACGCCGTAAAAAAACAGCGGCATTGCCAGATGGTGCGGCAACACTGTTGACAGAAGCCAAGCAAATTGTCGAGCTGGCACGAAGATATCAGGTACCAGTTGTGATCAATGATGATAGTGCGCTGGCGGCCAAGCTCGGTGTCGGGGTACACCTAGGTCAGCAAGATGGCAAGATGGTCGATGCCAAGCGCCAAATAAGTCCGGATCAGATTATTGGTCGTACGTGTCATGGACAAGTGGCGCTGGTCAAAGAAGCCAAGCAGCAAGGCGCAGACTATGCGGCCATGGGTGCTGTTTTTGCTTCTACGACCAAGCCCAAAGCCGATACCATCTCGTACCAGCAGCTAAAAGAAGGCTGCCAGCAAGGCATCGATATCTGCGTGATAGGCGGGTTAAGTGCTGAGAATGTCGGCGCGCTGGCAGGTTTGCCCATCAAATATGTGGCTGTTGTTGGAGATATTATGGATTTGCCTATTGCGCAGATAGCACCTCGTTGTCAGCAGTGGCAGCAAGCGTTTGCAAAGTGGCATGCCGCTGCCGGTGACGTAAAGGCCTGATGGCCAAGTATCGTCAATCCAATATAAAATCGTCCTAAAGTAGGTTAACTATATAAGCCACAAGACGAAATAAGTCACAAGGATAAGTCAAAAGCCATTCGCTATTTGGCGTGTTGCATACATAACGTAGCATAGGGCAGGGCTTCTAGGCGCTGCTCTTCGATTGGCTCGCCGCATACTTCGCACTCTCCATAACTACCGTTTTCGATACGGCTTAGCGCGTTTTCTACATAAATTAGACTTTGACGCGCCTCAGCCATGAGGTTTTTTCGCATGTCGTTTTGACGGTAGGAGATGGCTTGGTCTTCCCAGTGCTCATTGAGGTCGTCCTGTGGGTTTTGGATATGTTCTTCGATTTTGTCGATGCGAGTTTCGTACTCTTCTTTGAGTTTTAATAGGTTTTGTTTTGCCGTTTTTAGATCGATACTCATGGTTTTCTCCTAGTAGGTTGTTGTTATTATTCTCTAAACAGTTAGGCTAGCGCCCGTGTTTGGCAGAGCCTGCGTTTATTCTGGTCTAGCCTAAGGTCATCATAGTGTAGATTTATCATAAACAGCGCAATCCATGAGTGCCACCACGAAATGTTACTGGTTTTATAAAATGCTGATTTTTATCTTCAGTTTGTCGAGCCGGTTTTGTGTGATTGTCTGCTGAGTAATATTTAATCCACGCTTTGATAGGAGAGCGTGGCAGAAAACTGCTAGAATACACCGCCACAAATTCTTACTAGAGTGTTTTTGATCGGCCTGAGCGCTACCACTCAGGGGGCATAGTGCGGCATCGTATCGATGGTGTCAGTTTTATTTAGGATTGACCATAAATATGTGGTAGTAGGACTTATCGAGCAGTCCAGTGTAGATTAACAATAGATGATGTAGAGGAGCAGTTAATGAATTTTTTGCGTATGAGTGAGCTGAGCTTAACGGACAAGGTTGTATTGATTCGAGAAGACTTAAACGTGCCAATCAAAGATGGCAAAGTCAGCAGTGATGCGCGCCTACAAGCAAGCTTACCTACCATTAAGATGGCGCTAGAAAAAGGCGCGGCTGCGATTGTTTGCTCACATCTTGGGCGTCCAACCGAAGGCAGCCCTGAAGCCATTTATTCATTGGCACCGGTCGCTGATTATCTTAGCGACAAGCTGGCTGCGCCTGTGCGGTTAGACACTGACTATCTGACTCAAGGCGTGTCTATCAAAGCAGGTGAAGTGGTGCTACTAGAAAACGTCCGTTTTAACAAAGGCGAGAAGAAAAACGAAGCTGCTTTGGCAAAAAAATACGCAGATTTGTGCGATGTGTTTGTGATGGATGCCTTTGGTACCGCGCATCGCGCGCAGGCATCGACAGAGGGCGTCACTCAAGCCATGCACCAAGCAGGCAAAAAGGTCTGCGCAGGGCCGTTGTTGGCCGCAGAGCTTGATGCGCTAAGTTTGGCGTTAGAGACACCAGCTCAGCCGATGCTGGCTATCGTGGGTGGCTCAAAGGTATCGACCAAGCTTGAAGTGCTGCATAGCTTAGCTGAGGTATGTAGCCAAATCATCGTTGGTGGCGGTATTGCCAATACATTTTTGGCGGCGCAAGGTCATAGCGTTGGTGCATCATTGTATGAAGCGGATTTGATCGATAGCGCTCGCGATATTATGAGTAAAACTGAGATTTTATTGCCTGAGTTTGTGGTGGTGGCTGATAAAGGCGATATTGACTTTGCCGACTTTACTGGCTCATTACAACAAGCCACTGCGACCATTAAGTCGGTCGATGCTATCGGCGACAACGACATGATATTGGATATCGCGCCAAAAAGCGCTGAGCGCTTGGCTGAGGCTATCATCAATGCCAAGACCATTTTATGGAATGGTCCAGTTGGAGTTTTTGAAGTGGATGCTTTTGGGCAGGGTACGCAGATATTGGCCGCAGCGGTCAAAGATAGTGCTGGGTTTTCTATCGCAGGCGGCGGTGATACGCTAGCTGCCATTGATAAATATCAAGTGGCGGATGGCGTCAGTTATATGTCTACAGGTGGCGGCGCTTTCTTAGAGTTCGTCGAAGGTAAGGTGCTGCCTGCAGTTGCTGCTCTGCAAATAGACGCGTAAACCTTTAACGTTTAACGTTACTTAGTACGTTAGTAACACTAGATGTACAGCCATGATGAATCATCTAAGGTAGGCTGTGGAAATAAGAGGACGGCCATCAATATAGTACTCTGTATGACAGACTTCGGCATTGATGGCCGCCGATTATTATTAAGTCGTATTTATTTGTTTATACACTGAAAATTATTATTGCATGTCTTATTTGCACTCTATAAAATAGCGCAACCATGTATTTTGACATGCTTTATTTACGAGAGGTTTATTATGTTAAAACGTCATTTGTTACTTGCTAGCGTACTTGCTGGTACTTTTGCTATCACTGCGTGTAGCCAACAAACAGAAGAAAATACTGAAGCTGCTGTTGAGTCTGCCGGTGATGATGTTGCGGCCAACACTGAAGCCGCCGCTGTAGAGACAGAAGCTGCTGCTGCTGAAGCAGAAGTTGCTGCCCAAAATGCTGGCGCTGAAGTCGCCGAAAGCGCTGAAACTGCTGGCGCGGCTGCGACAGACGCTCTAGAAAACACAGGTGATGCAATCGCTGATGGTACCAACAAAGCAGTAGCAAACACTGCCGAAGCGGTAGCTGATGGCGCAAATGCAGTGGCTGACGGCGCAAATGATATCGCAGTTGATGCTGAGCAGCAGTACTAATAGGTTCGATAATCAGTAGCTTGTCAAAACTAGTCGCTTAGTAAATCAGCATCGTTTGACCGGTTCAAACCTTTTTTATCACTGTTTGACTACTGATAGATTGATATACAGCTCGCTAAATAAGCAGTTTTTTATGACTGCTCTATAATGGTTGTCTCATAAAACAGCTGCTTTATAAGCCCTCAAAATACTAAAAAAGCCTTGGCGATTGCCAAGGCTTTTTGTATGGTGATGGCGAAACACTACAAGCATTTCTTTATAGTCAATCCGTCACAAAATAAATAGTCAGGCAACCGCTACGAAGACAAGGCAATTTTTGCTATAATCAGCGCACGATAATGAGCGTCTATTATTGCCAGCTGCCAATGGTTTTGCCAGACGGGCAGTTTTGACATCATTGAGTGTACAGCTTTGGGCGAGTCATATAGGCAGCGCTATGTTGCTGCTATCATTTCAAAAGCTATTTTACATACTATCCAAAACTTTAATCAGAGAGCGTTTTATGGCCTTAATATCATTACGTCAACTTCTAGATCACGCCGCCGAGCATAATTACGGGGTGCCTGCTTTTAATGTCAATAACTTAGAGCAGATGCGTGCAATCATGATGGCGGCCGACGCCTGCGACTCACCGGTCATTGTCCAAGCCAGTGCTGGCGCTCGCAAATATGCAGGCTCGGCGTTTTTGCGTCATCTGATTATCGCTGCTATAGAAGAATGGCCACACATTCCTGTAGTGATGCACCAAGACCATGGTATGTCGCCCGCCATTTGCCAACGCTCTATTCAGCTTGGTTTTTCATCGGTGATGATGGACGGCTCACTGGGTGAGGACGGCAAAACCCCAATGGATTACGATTATAACGCTAGCGTCACACGCGAAGTGGTCAAGATGGCGCATGCGTGCGGCGTTTCTGTCGAAGGTGAGATTGGCTGTTTGGGTAGCCTTGAGACTGGCATGGCGGGTGAAGAAGATGGCTCAGGAGCAGAGGGTGTGTTGGACCATGAGCAGCTCTTGACCAGTGCGGACGAAGCCGAGCAGTTTGTCAAAGATACCAATGTCGATGCACTCGCCATTGCGATTGGTACCAGTCACGGTGCTTATAAGTTTACACGTCCACCGACAGGCGATATCCTATCTATCGAGCGAGTCAAAGAGATTCATGCCCGTATCCCAAACACGCATTTGGTCATGCATGGCTCGTCTTCTGTGCCGCAAGAGTGGCTCAAAGTCATCAACGAAAATGGCGGTGATATCGGTGAAACATACGGCGTGCCCGTTGAGCAAATCGTCGAGGCCATCAAACACGGTGTGCGTAAAGTAAACATCGATACCGATTTGCGGTTGGCTTCCACAGGTGCTATCCGCCAGTTTTTGGTAGAAAACCCAAGTGAGTTTGATCCACGTAAATATTTTAAAGCCTCTATGGTCGCGATGTCTGACATCTGTACCAACCGTTTTGAGGCCTTTGGTTCTGCTGGTCAAGCGCACAAGATTCGCCCAATCAGTCTTGAAGGTATGGTTGATTTTTATAACTAAGCCTGACAAGTAGGGCTGAGCTTATTAAAGAAGGCGTTTGTCATATCGATATGCAAACGCCTTTTTGCTCTAAATGGCTGGGTGTAAGGGCAAGAGGTTTATGTGTACGTTTTTACATAGGCGTTTTTAAACCAAAATATTGAGTAGTAAGCGTAGAGTATGGCGCGGTTTATTTTTTATAATGATAGGTAATGGATGATGATTGGACTGATTACAGGGCAGGTCGCGTACCTGATGGCACCAACGGCATGTATTTTGACCGCATCTGGCGTGGGGTATGATATCGAGCTACCATTGCCGTCATTTTGTCAGTTACAGCTCGATCAGCAGGCTCGCATCTGGACGCATTTGCATGTGCGCGAAGACGCGCAGCTGCTTTATGGGTTTATCGATCGCAAAGAGCGTGAAGTGTTTCGTCAGCTTATCAAAATCAATGGCGTGGGAGCAAAAATGGCGTTAGCGATGCTGTCTGCTATGTCGGCCGCTGAGCTTAAGATGCATGTCGAGCAAGAGTCAGAGAGTGCATTGACGCGTATCCCAGGGATTGGCAAAAAAACCGCGCAGCGTTTATTAATCGAGCTTAAAGACAAGCTAAAAAATATCGAAGTCGACAATGATTTGTTAGAGCTACCAACGCAGGTAACCACAGCCTCTCACGAAGGCAGCATCATCGCTGAGGTCGAGGGCGCACTTATCAGCCTAGGCTACAAAGAAAAAGAAGCGCAGCAAGCGATTAAAGCGGCTAAGCGTAGTGGAGATACGTTTGCTGATACGCAAAGTTTACTAAAAGCGACTTTGCAGCAGTTGTCAGGCTTTTAAGGCAGTTTTTATTATTAATTAGGGTATGCCGAATGCGCTTGACAGCGAACTGACATAGGCGACCTGAGATAAGCGACATCGATTGTCGCTTATTTTTGTTTACGTCTGTGCTTTCGTGCGCCGGTGCTTTATGATGTTTTGTATGATTTCACTTTTTTAATATAATGATAAAACTATGATGCAAGATCGTTTAATTAATCCGCTAGAGGGCGCCAGTGATGCGCCTGATGCCAATATTCGCCCAGCACTACTGGCAGAGTATATTGGCCAGCCTGTCGTGCGTGAGCAGATGGAAGTATTTATCGGGGCGGCGCGCGGCCGTGATGAAGCGTTGGATCATACGCTTATCTTTGGGCCACCAGGGCTAGGTAAGACGACTCTGGCCAATATCATCGCGCGCGAGATGGGTGGTAACCTGCGTTCAACCTCGGGGCCTGTCCTTGAGCGACCTGGTGATTTGGCTGCTATGTTGACCAACTTAGAGGAAGGTGATGTGCTGTTTATCGATGAGATTCATCGGTTAAGCTCTGTCATCGAAGAGATACTCTATCCTGCGATGGAAGATTTTCAGCTGGATATTATGATTGGTGAAGGGCCAGCGGCGCGGTCTATCAAGCTGGACCTGCCGCCATTTACGTTGGTGGCAGCGACCACGCGTGCAGGGCTTTTGACTTCACCACTGCGAGATCGTTTTGGTATCGTTCAGCGGTTAGAGTTTTATAATATCGCAGATCTGACTACCATTGTGACACGCGCGGCGCGCTTGATGCGCGTGCCGATGAGTGAAGACGGTGCGGTCGAGATTGCGCGCCGTGCACGCGGCACCCCAAGGATTGCCAACCGTTTGTTGCGCCGTGTACGTGATTATGCCGAGGTCAAAGGCGATGGCCGTATCAATGGCGTGATAGCAGGCAGTGCGCTGGATATGCTGGCGGTCGATAGACGCGGTCTTGACCATTTAGACAGGCGCTATATCGAGATATTGCAAGAGCGCTTTGATGGAGGGCCAGCTGGGGTTGAGGCGGTAGCGGCGGCGATGGCAGAGGATCGCGGCACGCTTGAGGATGTCATCGAGCCGTATTTGATTCAGCAAGGTTACGTATTACGTACGGCTCGTGGTCGCGTATTGACGCAGATGGCCATTGACCAAATGTTATAGGCTATGTCATGTGAGATGATATAAAACTGGCCAAAACACCTTTATACAAAAAGCGCCGCCTTTTGGTTGATTAAAAGGCGGCGCTTCTTCGTTTAAATCAGAGACGTCGCTATCAAGCCATTCAATGAAAAATTGTCATATCGGATGGCCTATAGGTCGGCGTAAGCTGTTAATCTGCGACCATGGTTTTCGGCCATATTTTTCCAGGGTTTAGGATATTGTTGGGGTCGAGCGCTGATTTGATGGCTTGCATTAATACTAAGGCATTACCATGCTCTTGTTGCATGTATTTTTGCTTGCCTTGACCAATACCATGTTCACCTGTGCACGTACCATCCATCTCGATGGCGCGCATGGCCAGGCGGCTAATGATGCCATCGGCAGTAGCGATTTCTTCAGGGTTATCGGTATCGACCAATAATAAAACATGAAAGTTGCCATCACCCACATGTCCGACGATAGGGCCAATCATTCCTGATGCCTCGATGTCTTTTGCCGTGGCGCTGACGCACTCTGCCAAGCGCGAAATAGGCACACAGGCATCGGTCGATAAGGCGCTGGCTTCAGGCCGTAGGGCAGAGCTGGCATGATAGGCATTGTGCCGCGCTTGCCACAGACGCTTACGTTCGGCCTCGTCCGTGTCCCACGCAAAATCGCTACCGCCAAACTCTTTGATGATGTCCGTAAAGATAGTTGCTTGCTCAGCCACGCCCGCGTCCGTGCCATGAAACTCTACAAACAAAGTTGGCGTCTCAGTCAGGTCTAGATTGGCATATTGATTACAGGCTTTGATTTGCATGGCATCGAGTAGCTCAATACGGGCAACTGGCAAGCACATCTGGATGGTAAGCATCACCGCCTGACAAGCGTCCTCAATCGTTGGGAAGTGACAGATGCCACTAGCAATACATTCGCTAATACCAAACAGCTTGAGCGTGACTTCGGTGACAATGCCTAGCGTGCCTTCTGAGCCGATCATAAGCCGTGTTAGATCGTATCCAGCGGCCGACTTTTTGGCGCGTGTGCCTGTACGTATGATCTCCCCGTTGGCGGTCACGACTTCTAGAGCGAGCACCACATCTTTCATGGTGCCGTAGCGCACAGCGTTGGTGCCAGAGGCGCGAGTGGCCACCATGCCACCGATACTGGCATTAGCGCCTGGGTCTATCGGAAAAAATAACCCCGTATCGCGCAGGTAATGATTGAGCTGCTCGCGTGTGACGCCAGGCTGTACGGTCACGGTCAGATCTTCATTATTGACTTGTAAGATTGCATCCATCGCATGCATATCAATACATAGCCCGCCAAAAGGCGCGTTTAGCTGACCTTCTAAGGATGAGCCTATACCAAAAGCAATCACTGGCATCTGATACTGGTTGCAAATATCGACAGCCGCGGCGACCTCATGTTTATCCTGCACGGTCAACACCGCATCGGGTGGCTGGTTGGCAAGCCATGTCATGGTATGACCATGCTGCTCGCGTACCGCTTTATTGACACTCAGCTGTTTGCCAAAGCGTATCTGTAGCGCAGCTATGGCCGCACTGTGATCGGGCGTAGTGCTATCGTGCGGCTCGGATGCAGGTAAGGCGGATAGGGCAGACATGGATGACTCCTACACATATATAATTTGTTAGACAGCATGTGTTTTTATTTTTTTGGACGTAGACTAGGGCGTGTCCTCAAGTCAATCGATAGCTATCCAAATGGGCTAAATCTGGCTAAATCTGGCTAAATCTGGCCAAACGTGTTCAAATAGCTGACGAATATCTCGATATTATCCGCGCTATTTTCCTTGTTTGGCGGCAATTTATCTCATTTTTATCGCCATTTTTAAAATGAGGATACGCCCTAAAACAATATACGCCAATGGCATAACGAGCGCTAAAAGAGCAATTAGGCCAGTACTCGCCAAACAACCACGACGATGGCCAATAGATAAAAGACAGGCGCAAACCAGCCGACTTGCGTGGCAATCGCAATAAAGATAGCAAAGCCTGAGAGTGCCAGCCAGTCGCGGCGACGGTCATTGAGCATATCCGCTCGGATTTGCTGTATTTCTCTGAGCTGACTGTCTTGTCGCGACCCTTGAGTGGCAAGGCTCTGTAAGCCTTGATCGAGTAGTTTTGGGATATCCGTGGTCGATAATAACAGCTCTGGTAATTGTTGGCGCAGCTGTTGTAAGTTGCGTACAGGGTCGAGCTGCTCTTTGATCCAGCCGCTAAGGATGGGCTTGGCAAGCGACCAAATATCAAGCTCAGGATATAGGTCGCGCCCCAGTCCCTCGACATGTACCAAGGTTTTGAGCAGTAGCATTAACTGTGGCGGAATACTCATATGATGACGACGGGCGATATCCAAAATCTGCATCAATACTCCAGCAAAATCGATGTCGTTAATGGATTTTTGTAGCATCGGACCGACGGTGCGTTTCATGTCACGCATGAGCGCATGCTTGTCGGCGTTAGGTGGTATCCAGCCTGCACGGCTGACAATATCTACCACGGCCGTGAAGTTGTTATTCATCACCGCCAGCAGCATCCGCGCCACCACCAGCTGATCGTCTCTTGATAGCGTACCCATGATGGCACAATCAAGGCCGATATAGCGCGGCTCATGGCCAAGCTTTGCCGTATCATCGTATAAATCTTTGACAGGTGGCGTCTCAACGAAGACATTACCCGGATGCATATCAGCATGAAAAAAGTTATCGCGAAATACTTGGGTAAAAAATATCGTTAAGCCTTTTTCTGCCAGTGTTGCACGGTCATAACCCAGCTTATCAAATACCTTAACCTGCGAGATAGGAACGCCTTGGATGCGCTCCATGACCATGACGTTTTTGGCGGCATCATAAACTTCAGGCACATACATGAGTGCCGAGCCTAAGAAGTTATTGCGCATCTGCGTGGTATTGTCCGCCTCCAAGGTCAGGTCCAGCTCATTGAGCATCACTTGGCGGTAGTCTTCGACGATATCGATGATATGTACCGCGCGCGCCGCTTCGATACGCGCCGATGCCCAGCCGGCCAGCTCGCGCAGTAGCTCAAAGTCAGAGACGATAGTGGCGCGAATATCAGGCCGCACTACCTTTACCACCACTTCACGACCATCATGCAAGGCCGCGGTGTGTACTTGGGCGATAGATGCCGCCGCTAGTGGCTTGACATCAAAGCGGGCAAACAATGTGTTGATTGGTTGACCGAGGCCGTGTTTTGAGTGCTGAATCTGAGCAATGGCAACGTCAGCGTCGAAGGGTTTGACTTTGTCTTGTAACTGCACCAGCTGCTCAATGATCTCGGGTGGCACCAGATCACGGCGCGTAGAGAGCAGCTGGCCAAGTTTTAAAAACAGCGTGCCCATGTCTTCTAGGGCGTACTTGATGGCGTTGGGCTGATGTTTTTTGCCCCACGCGGCAGGGTGCAGACGAATCAAGCGCGCGATAGGCTGTAGCTGCGGCATCTCTTCTAAAGACAGGTGCGTATCGATACGATAAGTGGCGGCGATACGCCAAAGCTCAAACAAACGGGCGCGGTGAGATAGTAGCATGAGAAATAAGCACTCTAAAAAATTCAAAAATAGGGTAGCGCGGTGCTTAGGGTTTGTTAAATATTCAACACGCGCCAGACCAGTTACTGATGAAACGAGTTGTTAAGAAAACGTGATTGCTCTTCTTTGATGGCTGCAAGTCTCGCTTCTTCGCGCGCCACATCAGCACGTAGCTTGAGAAGCTGCTGCCTGAGGTCATTGACCTCTGCCACCTCAGCGGGGTCAGGTGCGGCATTGCCTGCCACATCATTGGCCCAATCGCTGACGTCATCAAATGCGCGTTTGGCACTATGTCGCCAGCTGCTTTTTAGCTGAGAGATGAGCAGGTGTAATTGGCTGGCCATGGGCTTGCCGATGAAAGGCTCCAGCTGTCCTGCCACGTCAGGGTCAAACCCTGCGACCAGCTGTTTTAGCTGCATGAGTACCTTATAGTCGCCTGCGATAGGCAGGTTGCCTTCGGTGCCGCGCATCAGGTTGAGCAGTTGGGCAGGATTGTCGACTGTGATGGTGCAATCTGGTCGGCTGTGACCGATACGCGCGCGCTGCCTACTGGCTTTTTGCCGCTCATCCATAGTGCCGCTTGGCTCAAACACACTGTCCGTGGTCACAGGCTCAAAGCGCAAACGCTCATGGCTAAACAGCACATCTAGATGAATCTCAGGCACGGCCATCTCCAGCCGCAATACTTTACCAGCAAGCGGGGCCAATCCTGCTTTGGTAATGTCATCGCTAGCGATAGCAAGGTTAATCAGCTTTTCGGCACCAGCCAAAAGTAAAACAGTCAGCATAAGGCTCTCGCGTATTTGGTGAAGCGCCTAACAACAGCGCTAAGTTTATAATAATCAACGACTACAGAGTGTGGCGGCTCAATAGTCACCATCGTTATCCCATCATGCAGTACAAAAGACGCAGCATTAAGCACTACTTACTAAACGCTAAATACTAAGTGCTAAATACTAAGCAATATTACGCCTTAAAACCGCGATGCACCGCGACGATACCGGCGGTGAGATTGTGATAATCACAGTTTTCAAAGCCAGCTTGTTGCATCATTTGCTTTAGCGTTTGCTGATCAGGATGCATACGAATCGACTCTGCCAAGTATTGGTAACTTTCAGAATCATTGGCAATTAGCTTGCCCATCATCGGTAGCGCTGTAAATGAATACAGATCATAGGCTTTAGACAGTGGCTCAAAAACGGGCTTTGAGAACTCCAAAATCAACAAGCGACCACCTGGCTTTAGTACGCGGTACATGGCTCGCAGCGCTGCGTCTTTGTCTGTGACGTTGCGTAGACCAAAGCTGATGGTCACCAAATCAAAGCTTTCATCATCAAACGGTGCCAGTGTTTCAGCGTTGGCCAATACAAAGTCTACGTTGTTGCACCCTGCATTGATCAGGCGCTCACGGCCGACCTCTAGCATGGCCGCGTTGATGTCTGATAGTACCACATGGCCGTGGCGACCCACTTCGCGGCTAAACACTTTGGCCAAGTCGCCGGTGCCGCCAGCGATATCGAGTACCTGCTGACCGGCGCGCACGCCTGACAAGCTAATCGCGTAACGCTTCCATAGACGATGGATGCCAAATGACATGAGGTCGTTCATAATGTCATATTTTTTGGCAACAGAAGTAAAGACATCAGCCACACGTGCTTGTTTTTCTGCTTTATTGACTGTCTTATAGCCAAAGTGTGTCTGCTCATTACCATCGGTTTCAGGCGTGTGCGGGTTGTTGATGTCATCGCGCTGATTAAATAGCGTCTGCTTGGTAGTTTGTGCTTGCGCAGCGCTAGGGTCGGCACTGTCATTGATCGTATTAGGCATAGTGGTTTGTTGACCTTGTGGGGTTCCGGTGGGTAAGTCTTGGACTTGGGTAAAGTCATGGTGTTGGCTGCGCTGAGCGTCTGTCTGCCGCGCTTGTGCTTGCGCTGTGATGTCTTGATTATGACGGATGCTTTCTTTGACGAGCCTGTCTTGCAGCTCGGCCTGCTTGGATGGCTCGTGGGTGGTAGCGGCGCGGTTGGCGTTGTCTGTGTTGTCTGTCATCATTGTGTCCTATTCGTTATTGTTATGACTTTCTTGGTAGGGCGTGTTGGTATTAGCCAATCTACACTATCAGTCTATGATACACCAAACCTCATTGGCTTACCGTCATTATCCGCGGCATGCACTTGCTCGATAATCAAAAGCTCCTGCTGGCAAAATGGCTCGATAAAATGACTGACGCTTTTGAGTGGTTTCATGGCCTGAAAGCCTGTGTCAATGAAATCATACAGTGGCTGAAAATTATAGCGATAGGCGGTGCCTTTGGCTAAGGCAAAGGCTTTTTTGAGCATAAATGAGTTTAAATGTTTGTCTGTGCGATAACAAACGTCTTTGAGGTTGGCGATTTGGACGCGGCGTGCTTCTGCTTCATCGACAGCACGATAGGCGGCCAGCATATTGTCGTCGGTCACTGGCAACTCTTGGGTCAGTAACCACTGCGCCAAATGCAAATCCAGCTCAATCGCCAAAATCGCCGCTTGAATGCCCATACTGCCAGTCTCCAGTGCCGACTCTTTTGCCAAGCGCTCAAGCTTTTGCGCTTTGGGTAAAATGCGCTCCAACTGTTTGGCCAGTAGCTTAAACTCATCGCCGCCATATAACTGGGTCAAAAAATACTCAGCCATCAGTTGGTTTTTGGGCTGAGAAAACAGCTCATGGTGCGTGTGTTTGATGCGCGTTTGTTGCCATGACTGTACGTCTTTTAGTTTATTGTTTAGGGCATCGTCTTGATGGTAGGGCAGCGCCCAAAAGCGGGTCAAGTGTTGTTGTAAGTTGGCTAAAGCGGCCATGGCAATCAATCCTATAAAATCAATAATATTATCAAAGTGCTGATAAATGGCGTGGTGTTACCTGTCTGTCAGTGACATATTTTAATGGTTTTGTGCGCAAAATAATTTTTAAAACGCTATAAAGACTTTAAAAACCGTATGAAAATACCGCCATTATAAAGACAAGGTCAACAAGCAGTACGGTCAATTCGCTATAAAATCGATATGCTCATATCAACGTGCAACTTTTTATAAAGCGGCTTTATAGCCATGTATCTGATTTATTTAGACGCAGCTATATCTTACGTATCTCTAAATGACAGCCTGTAGCAAACGGACGTATCGTAAAAAGTGTTCACCTTAAAAGAAAATAAAACAGAATACAAATGCCAAACTGTTACCCAAATGGTTACATAGCAACGTTATTTAGTCTATTGGCTGAGTGCTAGTATAAAAATGGCTCAAAATTTTGCAAGATTGATGCAATGAATCAGCATTAGATGAGCTTATGAAAAGCCAACTAGGTCGGAGGATGCGATGTCAAAAAACAACCATGCCGCAGAGCAGAGTGCATCAGATGGACGCACGCCAGCTGATAAAAAAATCATCAGCCAGCGTCTCAAACCCAATCCGCTCAGCCAGTTTTCTATGGACAAAGATGCCCTGCGACTGGCATTGGTCACGGCGCAATACGCCCTGCGAGCAACGCGGCAACAAAGCCCGCCTACCCATGACAAAGCCACAGGACTGCTGGTACTGGTCAACGGGATGGAGCAAGCTGGTAAAGGCACAGCAGTCAAGCAGTTAAGAGGCTGGGTAGATCCGCGGCTACTAAAAGTCGAGGCGACCGTTGGCGACTGCCCACTGGACTATCAGCCGATTTGGCAAACGCATACCAACGTGTTGCCACGTCACGGTGACGTGATGGTGTATTTTGGGAATTGGTATGCTGACCTGCTGTATGACGTCATGCGTATGACTTGCGTAAAAGACACTACCGAAACAGCCGCTGGGACAAAGAGTCAAAACAAACAAGACGATGCGCCGTCATCTTTGATGTCTCGTATGACGACCAAGTGGCAAGACTACCTACAGCAGCAGCTGGCGAAACTAACTGCCTTTGAGCAGGACTTGGCGGCCAACCAAACGCGACTGCTTAAGTGCTGGTTTCATGTCGATGTCGATACGTTGCAAAAACGCCTGACTGACAAAACAGCAGACCCACAGTTTTTGTATCAAATGGACTGGCACGACAGACAAATAGTCGATACCTTCAATGAGGTGGCCACCGCGCTGCTTAGACAACAACCAGACTGGGTCATCATCGATGGGGAGGATAAGTCTGCTGCTGCCGATCATTTTTGTCATGAGGTGCTGCACGCCATACAAGAAGCGCTGGCAAGTAGCAAGACGAAGGATGACACTAAGGCAAAGTCTCATCCCAGCCCCTTCGTGCCAGTCGCTATTCCCAATCAGCTACAAGAAATCACCAGCACAAAAATAGACAAGTCTGACTATAAAGAAGCGCTGGCGGCCAAGCAAGCGCGTTTGGCTGCGCTACTGCGTGCGCGCAACGGTCGGCATGTCGTCTTTGCTTTTGAAGGCATGGATGCCGCTGGCAAGGGCGGGGCGATCAAAAGGCTGGTGGCGCCGCTCGATCCGCGCGAGTATCAGGTCTATAATATCGGGGCACCGATGCTTCATGAGCTGCAGCATCCTTATTTGTGGCGCTTTTGGCATAAACTGCCCAACGAGCATACTGACCGCATCAGCCGTATTGCTATCTTTGATCGGACTTGGTACGGGCGAGTATTGGTTGAGCGTATCGAAGGCTTTGCTGACGCGGCGGCATGGCAGCGTGCCTATGACGAAATCAACCGTTTTGAGGCCGACCTAGCTGATGCAGGCACGCTGGTGATAAAATACTGGCTGGCCATCGACAAAAAAGAGCAGCTACAGCGCTTTGAGGCACGCCAGCAGACACCGCACAAGCAGTATAAGCTGACGGAGGATGATTGGCGCAATCGCGATAAGTGGGAGAGGTATGTACAGGCGGCTGCTGATATGCTGGCACGGACAGACACAGACAAGGCACCATGGTGCATCATTGCCACCAACGAAAAGCGCCAAGCGCGCCTGCAAGTCTTGGATCATGCCATCGAACAACTATCGTCACTATAGGCGTATGGCGTAAATAAGCGTATAATGGTGCAGGTAAACACGGTATCATCTGCCCTAACCATGAGCAGTTACAAATCTTGTAATATCATCATGCATTATGTGCTTATATTGAATATAATAGGCGCGTAACGTTTCTTGCTACACCCAACAAAACGTAGCAAATAGAGTCTTGTGACCTGTATTGGTGCCTTTGGTAATACACCGACCATCACAGCTCTGACAACGCTTATCATAATTAGCAGTTATCAAGTACTAACATTATCATCACAAAAGATCTAAGCCGCAAGATGCTGTAATCAGACGATTGAGCAATATCCCTTGCGGCTTTGTGACATGTTGCATTAAGGGTTTTACCTTCGGCACGCTTGTCTTTAATCGCATATAATTTCAATCAGCTTACGCAGGACGTATCAACGTATGGGTATTAGCAGCAGCTCTACAGGGCCCGCCAAATCAGTCGGCTCTATGAGAATAAATCTATTTTTTGCCATTTTACTGATTGCGATGACCGCCTACTTTTTATGGTGGGGTCTAGATTACACAATGCGTCAACAAACGACGCTATTTATTGTCGCCACCGCTTTTGGTGTCTTTATGGCATTTAATATCGGTGGTAATGATGTTGCCAACTCCTTTGGCACCTCGGTGGGCGCAGGGACGTTGACCATCCCGCAAGCACTCGGGGTTGCCGCGATATTTGAAGTATCCGGCGCAGTGCTGGCAGGCGGGGAAGTGACGGACACCATCCGCAAAGGCATCGTAGACTTAGATGGTCTGACCGTCACGCCCAACCAGTTCATTTACGTCATGCTCTCAGCTCTGGTTGCGGCCGCATTTTGGCTGTTGTTTGCCACGCGCAAAGGCCTGCCAGTATCGACCACGCACTCTATCATCGGCGGGGTGGTTGGTAGCTCTATCGTGTTGGGCTTTGATTTGGGTGGCAGCGCGACGGCACTCTCGACAGTCGATTGGGGCACGGTTGGCACCATTGCCATTTCATGGGTGTTATCGCCTCTATTGGGCGGTATCTTGGCCTATATATTGTACGGTCAAATCAAGAAAAACATCATCGAGTATAATGATAAAACCGAGGCTCATATTGGTGAATTAAAAGCCAGTAAAAAAGTCTTAAAACAAAACCATAAAGAGTATCTGGAGCGTCTGACCGAGTCGGAGCAGCTGGCTTATACCTCAGCGATGCTGCGTGACCAAGAAATCTACAAAGATGATGATTGTGTCGTCGAAGATTTAGAAACGGACTATTACAAAAAGCTGTATGAGATCGAAAATGAGCGTAGCAGTCTAGATACGCTAAAAGCACTCAAGCAATGGGTGCCTATGATTGCCGCGCTTGGCGGCGCGATTATGACGTCTTTGGTGGTGTTTAAAGGTCTTAAAAACGTCAATAATAGCCTGACGACGCTACAAGGTTTTTTGATCATGGGCATGATTGCCGCCTTGGTCTGGTTGGCCACCTTTATCTATACCAAAAGTATCCGCGGTAAGCATAAAGAGGACTTGACCAAAGCGACCTTTATTATGTTTAGCTGGATGCAAGTATTTACGGCGTCCGCTTTTGCCTTTAGTCATGGTTCAAACGACATTGCCAACGCCGTCGGCCCGTTTGCGGCCATTATGGATGTCATCCGTACCAATGAGATTGCCTCACAAGCGGCAGTGCCACCAGCGGTGATGTTGACGTTTGGGGTGGCGCTGATCGTCGGTCTTTGGTTTATTGGTAAAGAAGTCATTCAAACCGTCGGTACCAATTTGGCAAAAATGCATCCCGCTTCTGGCTTTTCGGCAGAGTTGGCCGCCGCTGCCGTCGTGATGGGCGCCTCGACCATGGGTCTGCCAGTATCGAGTACGCATACGTTGGTCGGTGCGGTATTGGGGATTGGTATTGTCAAC
Source organism: Psychrobacter sp. HII-4 (assembly GCF_904846595.1). Lineage (NCBI taxonomy): Bacteria > Pseudomonadati > Pseudomonadota > Gammaproteobacteria > Moraxellales > Moraxellaceae > Psychrobacter > Psychrobacter sp. HII-4. The sequence continues at coordinate 92,693 of NZ_CAJHBJ010000003.1, forward strand.
AGAGACACCAATTGGGCGCTAATGAAGCCAATTGGTCTGGCGTGGGTTGTCACTTTACCAGCTGCCGCTACGATGTCTGCGATAAGCTATGTGGTTCTAAAAAATATCTTTTAACCAACAAAAGCGGCAACCATCATGCAAAGATACGTTTGCAGATAGGTGGCCAGTGTTGTACACGAGCACACTCTCATAAAAAACGCTTATCAGCCTAATGCCGATAAGCGTTTTTTTATAAATGTAGAACCTATCCTGTCTTAGTGCTCAGTCACAGATAGTGGATGGGGCTAATCCGTACCAAACTGCTGACGCTTTTTGGCAAAAAAGCGATCCAAGCGATCCATAGCGTTCTCTAAATCATGTAGATTAGGTAAGAATACTAAGCGAAAATGATCAGGCGTATCCCAATTAAAACCAGTACCTTGTACCATCAGCACCTTTTCATCAATCAACAGATCCATCATAAACTCCATATCGTCTTTGATAGGATAGATCTCAGGGTCCATCTTAGGGAAGCAATAAAACGCCCCTTGCGGCATAGTGCAAGAGATACCAGGTATTGCATTGAGACGTGAGATGGCCATTTCGCGCTGCTTAAATAAACGGCCCTTCTCTGAGGTCAGCTCTTTCATGCTTTGATAGCCGCCCATCGCTGTTTGAATGGCATACTGTCCTTGTACGTTTGAGCACAGCCGCATAGAGGCGAGCATATCTAAGCCTTCGATAAAGTCGGCGGCATGCTGTTTTTTACCAGACACCATCATCCAGCCGGCGCGAAAACCTGCGATACGGTGCGATTTTGACAAGCCATTATAAGATAGGACTAACACCTCGTCGGTAAGCGTGCTCATAGGCTTATGCTCGACATCATCGTATAAGACTCGATCATAAATCTCATCCGCCATAATAATTAAATTATGCTCTTTAGCCACTTCGATTATCTGTTTCAAGTTCTCATCAGAGTATAGCGCCCCCGTTGGGTTATTCGGGTTAATAACGACGATGCCTTTGGTTTTGCTGGTGATTTTGGACTTAATATCTTCGATATCAGGCTGCCAGTTGTCATCTTCATTACAGCGATAGTGTACTGCAGTACCGCCTGAGAGGTTAGTTGCTGCTGTCCATAGCGGATAGTCAGGCATTGGGATGAGGACCTCGTCGCCATCATTCATCAGCGCCTGCATCGTCATCACAATCAGCTCTGAGACCCCATTGCCTAGATAAACATCACGTACATCGACTGCCGATAGCAAACCTTTTGACTGATAATACTGCAGCACCGCTTTACGCGCCGAAAAAATCCCTTGCGAGTCTGAGTAACCAGTCGCCTCTGGCAGGTTCATTGATACGTCGCGCAAAATCTCATGCGGCGCCTCTAGACCGAAGGGCGCAGGGTTGCCAACGTTGAGCTTCAAAATACGTTTGCCTTCTGCTTCCATTTTATTGGCAGTCTGAAGTAGGGGGCCACGAATGTCGTAGCAGACGTTTTGTAATTTGTCAGACTTTTTTATTGTATTCATAAAGGGATCGCTTGTCTGGTTGGTTGGTGAAGGGGCTTGTGTCATGGCTGCATCAGCTTGGCTGACTGGTTTTTGGGATTGACTGATATGCTCGTCTAACGCGCGATACTGGCCTCCGGATTGCGCCATCACTACCTCAGGGGCGCTGCTAGGGTATGGCAGCTCTGTATCGGCTGCACTCTCACCGCGCAGCAAATACCCTTCGCTACAGCCCAAAATACGTGCCAATGTCGGCAGCTTGGATGAGACGATACCGTTGGTGCCACGCTCCCAGTTAGAGATAGCGCCGCGACTGACCTTAGCGCCAGCGGCAGTCATCGCTTGGGCTAGCTGCTCGGCGGTCAGCCCTTTATCACGGCGCAGCTGCACCAGTCGCTCAGCCTGAGTGCTCTTTTTATTGTTATCAGCCATTACGTTTAAGCCTATATATATGTGGTAGTGCGAGTCTTACGCATCAGTAAATCTGTGATTGCGGGGCATAAATGTTTAACGCCATTGCAAGATATTATTGCATTTTATCTATCAATGCAAGCCGTATCTATTGGTTTATTTTACAATGCAAGAATAACTTGCAAAACATATCTTTAAGTTGTGCCTTGAGTATATCTGTAGCTTTTGCCAAGCTATCCGGTTTTTAAATCATGACCAATTCGCCTAGCCAATTTGACTATATAAAATATAAGACGCTTATAGGTCGCCAAAGGGAGCAGCGCTGTTTTCTTATCATTTTTATTACAGTGCTCATCAGACTTGAGGGGTAGAATGATATTGTTGTAGTAGACACCTTGAATAATGCTGGTTGTATCAACAAATACACAGCATCGTTATTATTATCATGCGCTTAACTGGCCCTGTATTTTGGTAGTTTTATAGCGAGATAATGTTATAGCGATTAATCACAGAAAATCAGACAAAACTGATAAATAAGGATAAACCATGCAAGACAACCAACTTAGCAAAGAAGAAATCAGTCAACTGACCGACGCTGACTGGCGCGAGCGTTTGAGTAGCGAAGAATATTATGTGATGCGCGAAAAAGGCACGGAGCGTCCGTTTACTGGCGTTTATAATGATGTCAATGACGAAGGTATCTACCGCTGTAAAGGCTGCGGTGCAAAGTTATTCGATGCTGACAACAAGTTTGATGCAGGCTGCGGCTGGCCAAGCTTTGATCAAGGTATCGACAATGCCGCTATCGATGAGCATGAAGACAACTCATTAGGTATGCGCCGCACCGAGGTGACCTGTAGCAACTGCGGCGCGCACTTGGGTCATGTGTTCCCTGATGGACCGCGTGAGACGACAGGTATGCGCTACTGTATCAACTCGGTCTCTATTGATTTGGATAAATCTGCAAAATAACCTGCTTGTATGATTTTACCGCAGAGCGTATGAATGGCATCGCGCCAGCATTTTTTGATATAAAAAAAGCCTTGCTGGTCGTCAATACGGCCAGCAAGTGCCGATTGACCCTGCAGCTTGAAGGGCTAGAGGGGATGTGCTCGCAGTAATAAAGGTCAGGGTTTTCATAGATATAGTCGATTCTGAATAAAACAGATACATTATATGTCAACGTGGAACTGGTATAAATTTTCCTTGCGTGCTGTGCCTGCGCCGCTCGATGCTGCGTAAAATTTATCCCAATCCCACTGTATCGTTTTTATACTGAACTCACTATAACATGGGATAGTGAGCCACGCTGTGCGTCCAAAATGCGTCAATATAAGAAATATCTGTAAATTTTGAAAAATATAAAATCAATAAAAACATAGGTTTGCTGATTGTTTTTTTTTAAATAAAAGAAAATCATGAAAAAAGGCAAAATACCGTTTGACAGCCATGTGTAAATCTATATAATACACACCCACAGAGCGAGGCTTTAGTCAGTCAGCTTCTGTTAGAATTTTCCCTTTAAGGGAGATTCTCTTGCGAAGATAAAGTTGCAGTGCAATTTTTAACGCTTCTCAGGGTGATTAGCTCAGTTGGTAGAGCGTCTGCCTTACACGCAGAATGTCGGCAGTTCGAGCCTGTCATCACCCACCACTTATTAGCAAGTGGGCCTTTATAAAGGCAAGATGCTAAGACGACCTAAGCAGCGGTAGTTCAGTTGGTTAGAATACCGGCCTGTCACGCCGGGGGTCGCGGGTTCGAGTCCCGTCCGCTGCGCCATATTTAAAACGAATTTAAACTGTTAAGTTTATACAAGTTTCGCCTCAAACACTAGCTTGTTTGGGGTTTTTTTGTGTCTGCAAAATCTGTTGGTAGAAGATCTGTTGGTAAAAGACAAGTATCCATAACTGATGTATTTGGACTCCACTATACTTGCGCCAGATACAGCTTAACACTCACGGCAAAGTACTCATGATCTCTGATGCGAATGCTGACAGTACCGTCATGGGCTTGGGCAATGGCTTGTACGATAGATAGCCCTAGCCCCGATCCAGCATGCATGTTGGTAGTGGTATGATGACGATGAAATCGCTCGAACAGCTTGTCTGCTTCTGCTTGACTGATAGGCTGCGCCATGCGATTGGTAATGGTGATAATGAGCGCTGACCGATGAGCTGTACTGATGCTAGAGGGTTTGGTAGGTTGCAGCTCCGATGGGTCTTCGATGGCAGCGTCGACGCTAATGACGCTGTCACTGGCGGCGTAATGTATGGCGTTTGACATAAGGTTGGCAAACAGTCTTTGTAGCAGACCTTCATCGCCCAATACCACCTCAAAACTGCCTGTTTTTTTAAAGAGTAAGTGGCGGTCTTCGGCTATCAACTCAAAATAATCCAGTAGTTTTATGATCAACTCCTCAGTATTTACTGGCGCAAGCTGTGAGTTATTTAGCCCTTTTTGGGTTTTGGCAAGCAGGAGCATATTATTGATGAGGCTTGATAGCTGCTGGAGTGTGTCGTGCTGATGGTGTAGCTGCTCGATGTATTCTTCCGTATCTCGGGTCTTACTCAGCATGACTTGGGTTTGTGTACCAAGGGTGGCCAGCGGTGTGCGCAGCTCGTGGGCGATATTGTCTGAAAACCGCAGTAATGAAGCAAAATTACCCTCAAGTTTACTCATCATGAGGTTGTAAGACTCGGCCAAAGGCCGTAGCTCGCGCGGCATATCACTGACGCTCACTCTTTCATCCAAGCGCTCTGGATTGATGCCTTGCATCTTTTGTACAATGGTGGATAAAGGCGCAAATCCCCAATAGACACTTAGGGCCGCAACAGAAACCAGTAACAATGTAATCGCAAGTAAAATCAGGCTTAGCTGACGATTGAACTGTAAAAGGTACTGGTGATGGACATCGATTGGTAAGGCAATCAAAGCGAGGATCTGCTCGTCTTTGATGAGCACCGCGCGGTAGTTGCGGTCGTTGATTTTGGTGACAAATTGCTGCTCGCGATGCGTTTGCCATAATGACCAAAGGTCAAAGTCCGCGGGCAGCTCATGGGCAAAGCCACTTGGCGCACTGGACAGTCGATGCCCTTGTCTGTCAATCACTAGGATTTTTAGATTATAGTCTGACCATGAGGCGTGCAGGTCATCAGGATAAAGTGGCGCTGAAGGCGTAGAGGACAATGGCAAAGTCGCCGTCGTGCGTTCATTGGAATAATCGGCACGTTTGCGCAAATTAAAGGCAGCATGTGTGATGATCTCTGAGTCCATTTGCTCAAAGTGGCCGCTGACCGAGCGTTGTACCCAAATATAAATAACGATTTGGGAGATGACGACAAAGATCGTCAATAAAAAAATCGTACGCCATAATAGTGGTAAGCGCCGATTGTCAAAGCGGTATTTCATCGCGCGTTATCCGTCTCTGCTATGGCAGTATCTGCCGCATCTAAGCGATAACCCATACCGCGCACGGTGTGAATCAGCTTGGTCTCATAGTTATCATCGATTTTGAGCCGTAGGCGTCTGATGGCCACATCGATGACATTGGTATCACTATCAAAGTTCATATCCCAGACTTGGGAGGCGATAACCGAGCGCGGTAATACCTCCCCTTGACGCTCAAGCATAAATTGTAATAAAGAAAACTCTTTGGCCGTCAGCTTAATGGCTGTATCGCCTCTATGCACAGTGCGCTTGGCAATATCCATCTGTAGGTCTGCTATCTGTAATATCGTGCTGTTATAGTCCGCTTGATTGGCGCGGCGCAAGAGGCTTTTTATACGCACGATCAGCTCGGCAAAGGCAAAAGGTTTGGTCAGATAATCATCGCCGCCAATCTCGATGCCTTTGACTTTATCGCTTAACTCGTCTTTTGCGGTCAAAAACAGCACAGGCGTCTGCTTGCCGGCAGCGCGATAATTGCGTATCAGCTCAAAACCGCTGATATCAGGTAACATGACATCCATCAGCACCACGCTATACTCGTCGGTCATGAGCGCATGATACCCATCTAGACCCGTTGTATGATGCTCAACGACAAACCCCGCTTCTGTCAGTCCTTTTTTTATATACTCGCCAAGCTTTATCTCGTCTTCTACCAATAATACCTTCATCATCCCACCTCGCAGATTAGGTTCATAGCATAAGGCCATACTAAAGGATTCTGTTTGCTATGAACATCGATGGTGGCAAAGATGACAGGATTGTCATCTGCATGTCATCTGCCGGTCAGAATGGGGTCGCTAGTATATAGGCTATGAACGGCATCGGCGGCTGCTGCCTTTATAACGGCTGTTGACTTAGTAAAAGGCCGCCCGCTCTACAGTATTATCTGATACAAGGCAATGGGATAAAAAAGGATAAAAGCATGATGTTTAATACAGACCATAAGCGGTTGGGTGGCGTTGTTTTATTGACGGCGAGCGTTGGGCTGATGGCTTGTAGTCAGCCAGATGTCGATGCGGCTGATAAGCAAACGACGGCGAGCACACAAGTACCAGTAGAGACTATAAGCCCAGCGTCAAACACAAAGGCATCAGACCTGCAGCCGTCATCCACCATTTTACAAAACGTCTCGGCCACCGTCTACAAAGATGCCAATTGTGGCTGCTGTAAAGAGTGGATCGGTCATGCCGAGGATCATGGTATGACGGCAAACGGGCAAGATGTCAGCGATTTGGCGGTATTTAAACAGCGCTACGGCGTACCTGATAATATGCGCTCTTGCCATACTACAGTGACGAGTGATGGTTATGTGTTTGAAGGTCATGTCCCGGCCAAATATGTGGCGCAGTTTTTAACAAACCCACCAAGCGAGGCGATTGGCCTTGCGGTGCCGGGTATGCCTATGGGCAGTCCAGGTATGGAGTATCAAAACAGATTTGATCCGTATCAAATCATGCAAATTAACAAAGACGGTAGCAGCACGGTTTATGCACAAATTGAGTCGCCGCAGCAGCAACTATAGTTTGAAGCGTTTTTAGAGATTTTAGTATTTATTAATTCCTTATTACGAGTCACCTTATGAATAATAAAAATACGCTCAACCGCCGTTATTTTTTGACAGGATCGTCCGCCTTGGTAGGGGCGTCCATGTTATCTGGCCTGCCAACGATGGCAAATAGTGCGCTTGCGGGCTCGCAAAGCAAGGCGGTCGTTAATAGCGATAGACCCGATCATCAAGTGCCTATCTTGTCGGGTGATGAGTTCGATCTGTATATCAGCAAAAAGCCCATTATTGTCGATGGCAAGTCGAGTATAGCGACGCTGATTAATGACTCACTACCTGCGCCAACGCTGAAGATGCAAGAGGGCGATACAGTCATCATCCGCGTGCATAACCAGATGAATGAGTCGACCTCTATTCATTGGCATGGTCTGCTCGTACCTTTTGAGATGGACGGTGTGCCGGGTATTAGCTTCAACGGCATCCCTGCCAATAGTACCTTTACTTATAAGTTCAAACTCAAACAATCAGGGACTTATTGGTATCACTCGCATACAGGCTTTCAGGAGCAAACGGGTATGCGCGGCGCGATCGTCATCGAGCCAAAAGGAGCGGAGCGCTATCCGGTGGCAGAAGATCATGTGATTTTGCTCAGCGATTGGACGCACCGTGATCCGCATACGTTACTCAAACTACTCAAGCAGCACGCTGACTTTGATAATTATCATCTACCCGATTTCAAAAAACTCCTTTCTGATATCGCCGCCACCGATATAGAGGCGGCCTTTGATAAGCGCAAAATGTGGAATCAGATGCGCATGATGCCGACTGATTTTAGTGATTTGTCAGGGGAGACGACTTTTACTTATCTGATTAATGGTAAAACCACTGCCGCTAATTGGGCGCAGCTTGTCAAAGCAGGACAGCCGGTCAAGCTACGCTTTATCAATGCTTCCGCGCAGACGATATTTGATGTGCGAATACCGGGTCTTAAGATAAAAGTCGTTGGCACTGATGGTAACGATGTCGCGCCTGTCGAGGTCGACGATTTTCGTATTGGCGTTGCTGAGACTTACGATGTCATCGTCACGCCAACTAAAGACGCCCATACTATCTTTGCGCAAAACATCGATCGCACTGATTATGTGACCGCAACCCTAGCCACTCGCAAAGGCGCTCGCGCTGCCACACCTCAGATGGATGGTATCGAGTGGCTCACTATGGCCGATATGATGGGGGCGATGGGCGACAAGGGTTATGACGCACACCATGCCAAGACCGAGTATGATTTTAAGACCGATATGCGCGTCGATAGTCCGCGCATGAACCTAGACGATCCTGGGATTAATCTGCGTAACATCGATAGAGAGGTGCTGACGTATAGCCAGCTGCGTTCTGTTGGCAACGAGATCATGAACGAACAGCGCAAACCGACTCGCGAGGTTGAGATTCATCTAACAGGCAACATGGAGCGCTATATCTGGGCGCTCGATGGCATTATGTTTAAAGACGCGCCGCCTGTCAATATCAAACCGGGCGAGCGCGTGCGTATTACCTTAGTCAATGACACCATGATGAGTCACCCGATGCATCTGCACGGTATATGGAGTGATTTGCGCGCGCCTAATGGCGACTTTCAAGTACGCAAGCATACTATCTTAGTGCATCCTGCGCAAAAGGTGAGTTTTGATGTAACGGGCGAGGCAGGACGCTGGGCTTGGCATTGCCATCTGCTCTATCACATGGAAGCAGGTATGTTTAGAGAAGTTGCTGTCGTTTAATGAATTGTGGAATGTGAGTTTGTTATGAAAACCATTAAAAAAAGTCTGCCATTCATCGGCTTATCATCAGCGGTATTGCTAACGTCACCCTTAGTAGCGGCAGCTGAAAAGGATATATCAAGCATGGATCATAGCAGCATGGACATGTCGGATATGGACCATAGCAGCATGGGCATGGATCACAACAGTATGGATATGTCGGGTATGCAAGGTGGCGAGCTGCCTGCTGATGCGCGTAGCCCTGATTACTCCAATGGCGTGGGCTATGGCGAGTATGGTAAGCCTGTGATGATGGGAAGCTTGCCTACTTGGGGCATATCGGTAGATGATTTGGGCTATCAGTCCGAGGATGATCAAATCAACTTTGAGATAGAGGGTTGGTATGGTGATGATAGTAGCCGTCTTAGATTACGTACTGAAGGTCACGCCGCGACCAAAGATGATAAAGCCATCGATAGTCTAAGCTCGCTTGCTTATTGGCAGCCGCTTGGTGTCTTTTGGAATGGCGAAGCGGGCATCGCTTATAACACTGAAAACGACAAGTCAGCACTGATGGCGGGTATCGTCGGCACAGCGCCGTATTTCATTGAGACGGATGCTAAAGCCTATGTTTATACCGACGGTCAAGTCCAGCTTGATCTTGGTGCAGAGTATGAATGGCGCTTAGACCAGCATTGGATGGTGATACCTGAAGCTGGGTTAACGGTATTTAGCAAGGATGATACTGACAATAACATTACCAAAGGCTTTAATGATTTAGAAGCTGAAGTTCGGCTCACCTATGAGATGCTTAGTCGTCAGCTGTCCCCTTATGTGGGTTTTAGCTATGAGACAGCGTTAGGAGATACAAGAGACTTACGTCGCCAAAACAACGAAGATGTTGATACTAGTAGCGTCACTGCAGGGGTAAAATTTTGGTTTTGATTTAGACCCATACCTCAGTCTTAGTCTATCAGTTTTGTAAAGACGTGCTTACTAACTGCCTTAAAATTAATATAACGATCATTACTGGCATCTATCCATATAGGTGTCATTTATGGAGATAATCACATGGATATGAATAACAATAAATCGCAAATGAACCCGTATCTGAAGTTTTTTTTGATGATACTTACCTCGACCATCGTCATGTATATCATGATGTACTTTAATACGTATAAATGGGATCACGTCTATTTTAGTGAGACCCGTGCTTATATGGCGCTATATATGGGCGCGATGATGGCGGTCATCATGCTTGCTTTTATGGGTAATATGTATAAAAAAACTAAGGTCAATTTGATGATTTATGGCTTAAGTGTCGTGCTATTTGCCTTTGGTCTTTGGGGCGTGCGCTCACAGCAAACCGTCGATCAAGTCGATTGGATGCAAGCGATGATACCGCACCATTCAATCGCTATTTTGACCAGTGAGCGCGCCGATATTGATGACCCGCGCGTGCGCCAATTGGCAGATGACATCATCAAAACTCAAAAGCGCGAAATCGGCGAGATGCAGCAGCTGATAAAAGAGCTAGAGTAGCCGAGCAAAGGCGGCGGGTTTGACCGCTAATGTGTCCATATTCGTACTGACTACAACGTTTGCACACTGAGCTATCGGTGAGAATAAAGTGAAGGGAGTATTGAGCATGAAAACAGCAACCGTCTACCGTCTGGTAAAAGCCGATCATGTTTGCCCCTTTGGGTTAAAGGCGCTCGATTTATTGCAGCGTAAAGGCTATGAGATTGAGGACAAATCTTTAAACAATGATGCTGAGACGCAAGCGGTCAAAGACAAATTCAATGTCACTACCACCCCGCAAATACTTATTAATGGCGAGCGCGTAGGTGGCTATGATGACCTGCAAGCCTACTTTGGCAAAAAGGCTGCTCAAAAGGAGGGCTTTAGCTACACGCCAGTGATTGCCATATTTGCTACCACCGCGCTGGCCAGCCTTTCGCTGACTTGGGGCATGAGCGATACGCTATTGACGATACAAACGCTTATCTGGTTTATCGCCTTATCGATGATTGTGCTTGCCATTCAAAAGCTACAAGATTTAGAAAGCTTTACCAATCAGTTTTTGGGCTATGATTTATTAGCACGCAAAATTGTGCGCTATGCGTATGTTTATCCTTTCGCCGAGGCTTTTGTCGGTATTGCCATGCTCGCAGGTGTGGCATGGCTGAGTATCATAGCGGCTGTCGTTGCGATAGTTATCGGCGGTATCAATGGCGTCTCGGTGTTCAAAGCAGTGTATATAGACAAGCGTGAGCTTAAATGTGCTTGCGTGGGCGGTAACTCAAATGTGCCGCTCGGTTTTGTGTCGTTGACCGAAAACATCATGATGGTCGCTATGGGGATTTATATGCTGGTTAGATTTTTATAATCGTGTTTGTAATCGATTGAATTTATAATAGAAATACAAGCGTTAGGTGTGTTTCTTACGATAATCTGCCACCTACTAAGCAACAAAAAAGGGTACATGCCAGCGCTTGTACCCTTTTTTTGACAGTGGCGTTTTCGTCGATGTATATACGACAGCTTATGTTTATATAGTCGATTCTAAATAAAACAGATACATTATATATCAACGTGGAACTGGTATAAATTTTCCTTGCGTGCTGTGCCTGCGCCGACAGAGGCTGCGTAAAAATTATCCCAGTCCCACTGTATCGTTTTTATACTAAACTCACTATATACCGATAGGCACTTAGCCAAGCACTTGGATATAAGCGCCCGCGCGTAGCTCTTGGAGCCAGTCTTCTTTTGCTTGCGGCGCTAGGCGTTGATACAGGGCTTGACGTGCCATATTGCGGCGATATTCGTCGCTGACGTCTTGCTGACGCTTGCCTTCGACTTGTAGGATATGCCAGCCAAATTGCGTTTTAAAAGGAGCAGAGTAGTCGCCCACGGTGGTGTTTTTCATCATGGCTTCAAATGGGCCTATCATATCGCCTTCACTAACCCAGTCCAAATCGCCGCCACGTCCGGCAGAGCCTGGATCATCTGAGTAAGTCGAGGCCAAGCTTGCAAAGTCAGCGCCACCGCGTAGCTGCTCATATAGGTCATTGATTTTTTGTTCGGCGAGGGCGTCTGTCTGCAGCTCATCGACTTTGACGAGGATATGACGAGTATGCCACTGCGGTACCAGCATGGTGTCACTGGCTTTTTTGTCAGCCAGTTTAATGATATCGATACCCTCTGGTGTGATGAGCGGTGCACTGACGGCGCCTACATCGAGTTTGGTAATCTCGCTAGATAGTTCTGTCGGTAGAGATGCTGCTTTATGGAAGCCCATATCGCCACCTTGGAGCGGGATAGGGTAGCTGCCTTGACTGGCGGCGATGGCCTCTGTGACATCGACATTTGGCGTAAGCAGGCGCGTACGTAGGGCTTGAGCGACTTTTAGTGCTTCTTCGCGCTGCGCCTCAGATAGGCGGCTATAGTCGTCCATATAAGGCACGCGCACATGAATGGTTTGGTATTCACTTTGGTTTAGGCGTTTGGCTTCAGGTGAGGCCAAAAATGCATCGATGTCTTGCTCACTGATGCGTACGCGGCTACTGATTTGGCGCTGCTGCAATGCCTGAATAGCGGCGTCTTCTATCAGTTTCGCGCGCAGAGCAGCATAGCTACCAGGTTGGGCGGCATCCAGGCGCTGTTGCAAGGCTGCGATACTATTTAAGCCTTCAGCCTGTGCGATTTGGCCAAGACGCTGATTGATAGCCGCGTCGTCGGGCGTCAGGCCGATGCGTTTGACCATCGATAGTTGTAACTCACGCAAGATAAGGGCGTTTAGTACTTCAGACTGTAGCTGTGCTGAGTTGGCTATCGGCTCGCCCGCGGCTTGGGCGCGCGCCTGAGTTTGCTGGATGGCCTCAACCAACTCGCTTTTTAAGATAGCGTTTTCATTGACCAAAGCGATGATGCCGTCGGTACTGTTTGCTGGTGTTAAACGACTGGTGCTGGTTGGATCAGCAGCTTGGACGCTCGCAGGCTTGACGGTTGCCGCTTGAGCACCCAAAGTGAGCGCAAGGCTGGCACCCGTAGATAGCAGTACCGCGCGGCTGGTCTGACGTACAGAAAAAAATCTCATGATGCTCCTCATCAATGTCATCGCATCGGATGGTAGTCGGTTAACTCTACCCAATACACTTAATAATCAAATAATAGACAGGGTTGTCCCTAAAGGCCTAAAAATACAGGGTTATAAATATCGGTACCATTGCCCCGCAGTATCATTGCTGCGTCACATAGTACCTATCATGTCTTAGTCTTTCCAAGCGTTTTGTATAGGCTCAAAACCTAAGATTTTGTCAGAGAGCAGGCGGGTCAAACGGCTGCTACCACTGCCCAAACCATTTAGTCTAATCTCAGCCATCACCGCTTGGGTTGGCTCATCCTTTACATTGAGATCATTATAGTAACGACGACCATAAACTGCAAAACCAAAACAGCAGTCTTCGTAATCGACACCGACTAAAGAGTCGAGCATTTTGTCACGGTTATAGTCGTATTGACCCTGTGCCAATACTCGCCAATTGTTGTTGATAGGAAAAATGGCGGAGGCGGTAAAGGCAGACAATGGCAGTTGATCGGTGTTTTCGTCACGTTGACGCTTGACAAACCCGACGTTAAACAAACTATTGTCCGACGGCTGATAACGAAGCTCAGTGGTCACATAGTTTAGGTCATAGTCATTGGTCAAAGCGCCGCTGACATCGACCCAAAAATTGTTATAAGGCTGCGTACTGGTATTCCACACCATCCCAGAAGACGAAGAGGTAAAGACTGGCTGCTCATTCTCTAAGGTTACGCGTCCATTGTCGATATAAAACTGCTCTGCAATGCTACCATCAAAACGTGTCACACCCGTTGCATCGATGTAACGATAATTTATACCCGGCGTGATGGCGTGCAAATCTTGCAGACGATCTTGACCTAAAAACCAACTGTCAGAAAATAACTGTTCATAGTTGATAGAGGCAATACGGGTGTTGAAGTTTGGGATGTCGTTTTGATCTTTGTATGGCGAGTAGGTGTATTTTAAGCGTGGGCTGAGCAAACGGTAACCGCCCATGGTCTCATCAAACGCGCCAAATGGTGAGCCTGCTTGATAGAAGTTCAGTCCAGCGTCGATACTGGCCTGCGGTACAAAGACTGACTGGCTACCATCTTCTTTGCTCAGCTGATTGTCTGCCAAGCTGTCTTCGTCATAAGACGTATACAGGTGCTGGAGGCTGAGCTTGGGTTTGACATAGCCCCATGAGCTTTCGATAGGGTAGACGGCGCTGATTTTATTATAAAGACGTGTGCCGCTTTTTTCGTTTTCTGAGCCATCATCGATGGATTTTTTGAAATAAGCGGAGTCATGGACACCAGTTATATCAAAATTATTAGCGGTGGGCAGGCGATAGTTTACGCTTAGCTGAGGTAAGCGTGAGTACGGTTTGTCCTTATCTTGCAACGCCTCGCCATCACCATTGAACGCATCGAGCGTCTGAAAAGTTTCAACTTTTAGCTCGCCGCTGACATAGTCGTTATAGTAGTTTAGGCGCGCCCGTCTTGGTAAGTTTACCGTACTATCAGATAAGCCGAGGGTATCAAAATCATCGAGATAATCTGAGTCTGACACGTAGCTGTATTTGGCATCGCCACTCAACCGCGGAATGCTCTTAGAAGACCACACATGATCATAAAAAAAGCTACTGCGATCTTCATCACCATACTCTCGATCGTTTGGCAAATAAGAGCCATTAAAGATACCTTCGCCGTAGTTTTCGGTCAAATAACGAAACTCACCTGATAGCATAGGATTGCGATCGGTATAGATGTGCGTGTTGAGCGTGGCATCATAGTTGGGCGCTAAGTTAAAATAATAAGGCACATCAACTTCTAAGCCGTTTTCACTACTGACACTGGCACTGGGTAACAAAAACCCGCTGCTACGCCGACTGTCGATTGGGAAGTTGAAATAAGGCAAGTAAAATACGGGCACATCGGCGACACGAAAAGTCGTATTATATGCCTCGCCGCGACCGGTATCAGTATCTAAATCGATACTTTTTGCGTCAAATTGCCATTTGCGATTGGTCGGCGGGCAGGTGCTAAACATCACCTCATCGAGCTCATACTGCGTCTCATTGGGTCTGTTTAGCTGCTTGGCATAGCCATGAGCTTGTAATTCGACACTGGCGAACGCCACGTCTTTGGCGGTGGATTGGCCTGTTTCGGTGTTGTAATTGAGGCTATCGGCCACCCCGATGAGGCCGCCTTGCGTCGCTTTGTCTGTCAAATTGACTTGGGTTTGGTTTGCCTTGCGCTGCGCTGCTCGCCTGCCAGTTGCCTTGTCCGTAAACATGACTTTGCCTTGCGCTGCCGCCACACCGCTGCCCAAATCCAGCAATACTTTGTCAGCTTCGATATGCTGGCTGCCTTGATTGATAATGACATTGCCTGATAGTTCAGCATAGTCGACATTGTCATAATAGCCGTAGTCTGACTCTGAAAATAGCGGCGCTTGCTGGTTTGGTATCTCACTGACATTCGGTGCGGTTTGTCCATTGATGCCGCCTGCTTCATTGACTGCCCGCTGATAATTGGGGTTGCGTTTAGGATAGACCCATTGACCCTCACAGCGCTGGGCACTATCGATCGCTCTAGGCAGCAGCTCTAGATTGCGGCCAACCTTTGGAATGGTTTGTGTACTCGGCATGAGCGCCTCTGGTAGCGCATTTGCCTCATCGCCTTGCAGACTCATGCTGCTATTGGTGTTTGGTGCCGCTGTCTCAGTCTCAGGTGTAAGCTCATAAAACTCAGCCAACCGTTTGAGGCTGTCTTGAATACTCTCGTCGCTGTTAGTGATATCAGTACCATTATTATCGTTATGGGTATCAGCGCCAGTGTTGTTGTGGATACTGTTACTGGTATCAACCTCAGGATTGGCATGGTGAGCCATAGTGGCTGTGGTATTGATATCTAGAGTGCTGGCCACTTGCTCAGGCGTTTGCATGGAGGCATTGTCGGTATTGATGGTGCCGGTAGGCTCATCAAAAAATGTGTCGTCGCCATACTGCGCATCGAGCGTGTCGGGTATTGCAGGGGCTGGCACAAATGCTGGCGGCAAGGCAAGCCCTGAGACGTTACTGTCGTCATTGCTATTGCCGTCGTTATTGATCGCTGTCGTCCCAAGTGACGGGCTTGGCGTACTGTCGCTATCACTCGATGCACGGGCATTGTTTACAGTTGGATTTTTTGCGCTGGGTGGCACGGTGCTTTGAGGATAACGGATATCTTGGTCAAAAGCATGGTGGGTGTCCTTTGCCGCGCGACTGGCAGACTGACTTGCTGCCAGATAAGCAGGACGGTGCGCGCTATCCGCAGACAGGGGCTTGGTCGTTTGTGTCTGTGGTTCTGCCTCGCTGAGTGCGGCATTGACCGCAAGGCTCGATAAACCTAACGCGCCAAATAAGATCAAACGAATGCTTTGGTAGAGCGAAGAATATAGCAAGGGCACACCTATGATTGCAGAGCCGGTTAGATTGCGATACGTAATTGAGTGGCCGTATCTTTTAGGTACTGTCATACATCAACGCCGACAGATTGAGCTTATTATGCTAAATGGTGTCAACAGTCAGGCGGTTTTACATATAATGACGACTAATCATAGTCAAAAAAAACCAAATCAGCTACACTATTTACCAAAAATTATAAGATGAGCACAGGCTGCTGCATTTATGCTCAGCAATAGCCATCGTGCCACACGCGCGCTTATCTACTGATAAAAGCGATGATGACCAAGATAGGCGTCACTATTTTAGCAAGGTTTTGCCACACTTATCACTACTTTAGTTGTTGACCACCGACATTTACTTTTTTATAACCGATAATACGATTTTAGAGAGCCCTATGACCCAGCCGCTACCCAACAGCCGCCAGCAGCAATTGCACGACTGGCTACAAGCAGTCTTTACAGAGCAGACCTTTGATTTACAGAGTCTGCCAGGAGATGCCAGCGCGCGTCAGTATCATCGACTGCAGCTGACAACAGAGCCTCAATCGCAAGCGGCACGTTATATTGTCATGGATTCGGCTGATGAACAAGACGCCATGCGTCAGTTTATCAATGTTGCTAAATTGATGGCACCTGTGATCAATGTGCCAACGCTGATCGCGCAGGATGTGGCCAAAGGCTTTTTGGTGTTACAAGACTTTGGTACGGTAGAGTTTGCTCATTTGCTGGTTAAAGCCACACCCGAGCAAGTCGATCGCCATTATCAGCTGGCCATGCAGACGTTGGTCGCATTACAAACACTCTCTGTTGAACAAGCAAAGTCTGAGCATCAGCTGCCTGATTATGATAGTGCACTGCTAGACCGAGAGATGGATTTGTTTAGTGAATGGTTTATGCCATATATCGGCGTGGCAGTTGATCCAAAGCTGTGGCGGGCGCTAAAAGCGGTATTGATACAAGAGATTTTGCAGCAGCCAGCAGTCGTCGTCCATCGTGATTATCACAGCCGCAACTTGATGCAAGATCAAGCCGATCACTCACGCTTGGGGGTGATTGATTTTCAAGATGCGGTGGTTGGCGCTTATACTTATGATTTGGTATCGCTGCTGCGAGATGCTTATGTGGAGTGGTCTGAGCCGCAGATATCTGCATGGACACGTGATTTTTGGCAATTACAAAAGCAAGCAGGTGTGAGCACAGCTGCCGATATCGCGCAGTTTGAAAACGATATGAATGTCATGGGTGTCCAGCGCCATCTAAAGGTGCTGGGAATCTTTGTCCGCCTATCGCAGCGCGATGGCAAAGACCGCTATTTGGCCGATATTCCGAAAGTGATGCGCGATTTTATGGTTGAGCTAGAATGGTTGGAGGCGCATGGCAGCCTGCAGATGCAGCAAGCGGTGGCACCTTTTAATGACTATCTAAGAGAGCACATATTGCCAGCGTATCAGCGTCAGTTTGTGCAGCAATATATTTAGGCCATTTTTAGCCCATTTAGATAACTATCGAGTGAATTGAAGGCACGCCCTAGGCAGTATTTAGCAGTATTTAAAAAGCAATAACAAAAACACGGAGCGCACATGTCTGAGACCAACCAAGCAACGATTACCCAAGCAATGATTTTGGCAGCTGGCAAGGGTACGCGTCTGCGGCCGCTGACCTTAGAGACTCCTAAGTCTTTGGTAGAAGTGGGCGGTCAGCCGCTGATCGTCTGGCATATCAAGGCACTACGAGCGGCTGGTGTTACCGACATCACCATCAACGCCTCATGGCTCGCCGATACCCTGATAGAGAGGTTGGGTGACGGGGCACAATATGGCGTGACCCTGCATTGGTCGGTCGAAAGCGATGAGCCACTGGAGACGGCAGGAGGGATATTTCAGGCGTTGCAGGCAGCCAAGCTACGAGATGAGCCGTTTATTTTAGTCAACTCGGATGTGTGGACGACTTATGATTTTTCGCAACTGATTGATTATAAGCTGGGAGCGGATCAGCGCGCGCATCTATTGCTGATTGATAATCCAGAGCATAATAGTGGCGGGGATTTTGCCATTAACAATGGTCTTGCCAGCGAGCAGCCGATTGATAATGCGGACAAATATACCTTTGCTGGTATCAGCGTGATGTCGCCAAGACTGGTCGATGGGTTGGCCTCAGGTCAGCCAGCGGCACTGGCGCCGCTGCTCAAGCAGGCGATGATGAAGTTTCAAATCACCGCCGAGGTGATAGCAGATAACTGGATAGACGTTGGCACACCTGAACGTCTGACGCAAGTCAATGAGTTTATCGATGATAAAGGAGCCGCCAGTCATCAAGGCGCTTAGCGCTCACTGTCTATAGGACAATAAAAAAGCAGCGACCATTTGTGGCGCTGCTTTTTGGTTTGTTAAGGCACGATAAGCCATAAAGGGTGGGTTACCCAACGCTAGGTATCTATGAGCTAGACACCCATAGCCAGCTTAATCAATTGGGCAATGGTAAAAATCACCAAAAAGCCCGCGATATATAGACCAATAAACCATGCCCATTGTGATTGCTTTTTACTGAGCTTTTTCATATTCGTCTCCTATCTTTTTATAGATACGCCATACGGGCGTAGTGACCGCCACCTTTTGCGGTGGCCTGTCACTTTTTAGCTGTCATTTCTCTGATGCTACTTGTTTCTGACTTAGCACATATACTACGCCTAGTACATATGCTCATGATCTGTCTTGCCCTTAAAAGTATAGTAGGCAAAAGCGGTATAACTTAAGATAATCGGTAGCATGATAGCGGCCCCAATCAGCATAAAGGATAGCGAGGTGTCCGCTGCTGCTGCTTCATAAATCGTCATTTCATACGGGACGATATAAGGGAAAACGGCAAAACAGACCCCGATATAACCCATCAAAAATAACGCCACCGTCAAGAGAAATGGGCGATATTCACGCTCCGTCTTTAAATCTTTACGCATCAAAAAGAACAAGAGCAGCACGATAATCGGCATGGGTGCCAAATATAGCAAGCCTGGGAAGCTAAACCAGCCCTCAAGCGCCTTGATATCAGAAAAATACATAAAGGCGGTAACTACAATCATAGAGGCTATAAGCGCTGAGAGCATCCAACCTGAGACTTTGCGCGCCCATACTTGTAGCGTGTGTTCTGTCTTGATAATCAGCCAAGTGGAGCCCAGTAGCGCATAGCCGATAATCATGGCAATACCGCAAATGATAGAAAAAGGTGTGAACCAATCAAAAGGCCCGCCTGTATAGAGACGATTGCTTGCCTCAATCCCTTGTATCAACGCGCCCAACATCAGCCCTTGGCAAAAAGTGGCCACCACGGAGCCGATAAAGAAAAAACTGTCCCATACGTGACGACGTGAAGAGGCTTTAAAACGAAACTCAAACGCCACGCCGCGCATGATCAGGCCAAACAGCATAAAGATGACCGGCAGATACAAGCCGCTCATGATAATGCCATAAGCGACTGGGAAGGCTGCGAATAAACCGCCACCGCCCAGTACCAGCCACGTCTCGTTGCCATCCCAAAAAGGCGCGATAGAGTTCATTATCCGGCTTCGGTTCTTATCTGAGCCTGCAAAAGGAAATAAAATCCCGCAGCCCAAATCAAAACCATCAAGCAACACATAAATAAAGACAGATAAGGCAATCAAGCCGCCCCAGATCAAAGGTAAGTCTAATACATCACCGTAGTTAAACATTAGCGTAACCCTCCATCATCGACATCATCAGCAGGTGTATCGATATTTTCTTTTGTACTTTGATCAGGACTGCTATCACCGCTTAGTGTCCGTCCCTGACTTTCTGTGACTGAGTGCTCATAGAAGTTGTCCTCAGCGGGATCTTCAAACGGTTTTGGCCCCTGCGCGATCAGTCGCAAGATATAAAAGCTACCTGCACCAAAAACAAAGGTATAGAGTACGATAAAGCCAATCAAAGTCGTCGCCACCTGCTGCGCTGCCAGTGGTGATATACTCTCGCTAGTACGAATGACTTCATAGACGGTCCAGGGTTGACGTCCTGTTTCGGTGACGAACCAGCCAGCTAGTAGCGCAATAAAGCCCATCGGCGTCATAAACATCCAAGCCCTATGGAACCATTTACTATCAGGATTAAATTGTTGTTTTTTAAAGTACTTGTAAACACTAAATAAACCAACAAGCACCATAAGCATACCAATACCCACCATAATCCTAAATGTCCAAAAGACAATAGCAACAGGCGGTTGATCCTCGACAGCCCAATTTTTGAGTCCTTTGACTTCTCCATCTAATGAATGAGTCAAAATTAAACCCGAGACATAAGGGATACTCACCTCGTAATTATTGGTTTGGTTATCTTGATCAGGTATCGCGAATAAACGTAGTGCCGCGCCGCGCTCGTCTTCCCAAATACCTTCCATCGCCGCCACTTTTGCAGGCTGATGTTCAAGGGTGTTCAAGCCATGCTCATCACCAATGAGCACTTGTAGCGGCGCTACAAAGATGGCCATAATCATCGCCATACCTAGCATTACGCGGCCATGCTGGCGATGATCTTGATGCTTTTTGGACTGCAGGTAATAGGCACCAATACCGCCGATGACAAAGGCAGTAGTCAAAAATGCTGCCGTCACCATATGTGCAAGACGGTAAGGGAAGGAGGGGGTAAAGATAATCTCAAGCCAATTGGTTGGATACAGAAGGCCATCAGCGCCTATCATAAAGCCTTGCGGCGTCTGCATAAAGCTATTAGCTGATAAAATCCAAGTGGCTGATATCAGCGTGCCGACAGCGACAATTGCCGTCGAGGCAAAGTGCATGCGTTTGCTGACGCGCCCCCACCCAAACAGCATAATACCTAAGAATGATGCTTCTAAGAAAAAGGCAGTTAACACCTCATAAGCGAGCAAAGGCCCTAAGACGTTACCGGCTTTGTCCGAAAACACCGCCCAGTTGGTACCGAACTGGTAGGACATCACCACGCCTGATACCACGCCAAGACCGAACACCACGGCGAATATTTTGACCCAGTGTTTATAGACTTCAGCGTAAATGGGATCGCCCGTTTTGAGCCAGCGAAATTCTAATACGGTCAGCCAGCTGGCAAGTCCAATAGAAAAAGCGGGAAAGACAATATGAAAGGAGACAACAAAAGCAAACTGGATACGCGCGAGCATCAGCGCGTCCATTTGATCTATCATAAAAGAGGCAAACATAAGGGTTACCTATATTAGTTAGCTGAATTAGTTAGCTGATTGGCGTAACTATCCATAATACGCGCAAGTAACTGTCCGCAATATATAAACCTTTATCACGGGCAATAGCCAAAAATAATTTGGCTGGTGTGGAATCTATGTCCTTATAAACTATATTTTTACTATCTAGACAATCGATCTAAGCAATTGAGTAGTCTTACTAGATACGAATGAAGATGATATTGAAGTCATTATGCGCTCGCTGTACAGCGGGTGCAAGTTGCGCCATGTTACCAAAGCATACCTAGCAGTCATGACAAGGCTATTGAAATACCAACAGCCTTTTATTAAAAGCTGGCTATTTTTGTGTATTTATCAGTCATAACCTTAGCGATATCTGCTGGATTGGCTGCCGTAACGCCTTCAATTAGTGCCGATTGATCAAGCCCTTTACCCGGTAAATAGATAGCACAAACTTCGACTTGAGTTTGGGTTTTTTGCATAACCGTTTTCATCAGTCCTTGTGCGCTCATATTCTTTGGTGGCTGAGCTGCGGTCACACTGCTTGGCGCATCACGTAGCGCTAAGTCACCGGCGGGGCCACATAATAGTACTCGAGTGTCAGCGCCTTGCTGTGCGGACTGCATCGTCAATACCATAGACATCAGCTGTACTTGAGCATCTTCTGAGGTGACGATAACTAATAAAGGAGGTGTTGCCGTTTTGATAGAACGTGTCTCTTCAATCTCAGCTGAAGCAGAGCCCGCTGCTAAAAAAGTAATAGCAGCACTCAGGGCAGTGATAAGAATTTTTTTCATAGTATCTCTCATTGATGGCAAGATTATTGATGATAAGTTCAGTCTTTGAATCAAAAAGCCGCTCAGTTGTCACGTTAAAGCTTGACTATAGAACGAGCGTCTAAGTATCACACACATGATATTTAAAGACTAAAGATAATATTTAAATGTATAATGTATTTAAATATACTAACATGCTATAGTGAATTTAGTACCGTTTTTTTAACAAAAAATCGAAGACAACGAATATTTTTTATCATTTGAATAAAATGCTAAGGCAACTCTAGCTATAAGAGGCTAGTTATAGATAGCTATTTTGTGAGTTTATGAGATAAGAGTGATACTTGTAGTGAATATAGTTTAAGGAGAGGAAATGAAAATTGTCATATTATGGTTGCTTATTGTGTTTGGGCTGAGCTCATATGCCAATGCAGAGGACGCGCTAGCAGTGACACCCGAAGAGGTTTGGAACCTGGTGCAAGACGATGCAAGCCAGCTGCTGTTCGTTGATGTCAGAGACCCTGTAGAGATTATGTTTGTCGGCTTTACTGATGCGGTTGACTTAAATATCCCGTTTAAAGAAGTCGATCGCACTCAGTTTAATGATGAAAAAGCTGTCTTTGCTATGCCCAGCAATCCAGATTTTGCAGCTGATGTCGAAGATGCGCTTAGAGCTAAGGGTCTTGATAAAGATGCTTTAGTCGTCACTATGTGTCGCTCAGGCTCAGCACGCGGTAAACCTAGTGCGGACTATTTGTTGTCTCAAGGGTTTACTAACGTCAAGTACGTTGATCATGGTTTTCAAGGAAGCGCGGTAAAGCAAGGCGCTATGAAAGGGTTTCGTATTATGAACGGTTGGCAAAACTCAAAACTACCTTGGTCACCTAAGATGAATGCTAGCAAAATTGACAAACCTTAATTTCGATAGGCTGTCATCATTCAATGATCAGCATAGTAGAAATATGAAAGGGCTCTTTAGTCTCATCGTTTAACTATTTTTGCGCGTGGAAAAGGGTGTTAACAGATGCTTGATTGTCGTCGCCCTTTTCCTGTCTGCGTTGCATGACTAATACTATATGATTTATGCCAGATACCTGCTATTCAGCATATCTGATAAAGGTGTTGATATCACTGCTGCAGCTGTTTATGCAAAATCCGTCGCAGTGTCAAAATAGTTTGTGGATTGGTTTGTATACTATGACCGCCATTGATAATGGTTTCAGAGGCGGCGCCATCTAGGTGAGCACTGGTATAAGGCACAATACCGTCAGACAACCGCTCAGTGATGGCTTGACTGATATCGCCATCAACTGTAACAGCGGCGACTAAAGGCTCGCGGCGTACATTTCTATCTGTGTTATCGACAGTATTGGAGTCACTATCTTCTTCTTGCGCTTGTGATAAGTCTATCTTAGCCCCGCCTGGCTGCATTTTTGCCAAACCTTGAGTGATATCGGCATCGTTATTAGCGATAATGGAGTGATAAGTAATACGATCGTTAATAGAGATATCTTTGGTTAGTTGGATAAAAGAGGATTTGTCACTCAATTGGCTGGCACCGTTTTGTAGGTATAAAGCGCCAAGTGGGTTTTGTGCCAAGTCGCCTTGGGTGGCAATGGTCGCCAGATTGTCTGTGACCGTCTTGACCAGCCCAACGGGCAGATACACAATGCGGCGCAGCGCACGGGTAAACCAGCGGTCTGCATAATCGGTGCCGCGAAACGGCGCTGATAAAAACACCGCTGTATCCACTTGCGGTAAGGTTGTGAGATCAAAGCGGTCTTTGAGCTCGGTCTCACCAAATGAGGCTTTAAGAGCATCACGAATTTGCCGCTTTTCGCTATTAGAGAGCAGGTTTTGATCGTCTAAGCTGTCTAAATCGTCGACCAGATTGTCGTCTGATAGCATCATACGGGCGATGACAGCGCCCATGCTGTGGCTGATAATCACGCTGTTTTTGCTGGCGCGGTTCTGCCCTTGTGGGTCGGTTTGGGCATAAGTGCTATTGATCAGGCGCTGGATTTGATAGCGGTTTTCTAAGATCGGTAGATTGGTGGGATAAAATATCTGCCAGACTTGATAGTTATCGCGCAGCTTATCATCGTTTAAGATATCGTTGGTCAAATTGACCCATGTTGCAGGACTAGAGGCGAGGCCGTGCAGCATAATCAGCACGCGCTTATCAGGGTCATAGGGCTCGAGCATAAACAGCTTGGGCAGTCGGGCTTCAGGCTGGCGAGTGATGAGATTAAGATAACCGACACCATCCAGCTGGTTTTCTGCCAACCAAAGACCATAGCCTGCCGAAAAATTGGCTGCGATGGGGTGGTTATCACCCAAGATATTGACATGCTCTGTTTGATACGGGTTATAAAGATGGATATCGAGCGTGCGGCTGCTCAGCGTGTCTAAAACGCTATTGCCGCTGGGCTTGATAAGACCGGTCAATAACAAATGGCCTGTAGGATAGATACGCGAGCTTGGGTCGCTCTCATTCTCATTGACGCTGTCGCTGTTTTGCTCAGAGGACAAGCGCCCCGCCAACGACGACGCCAATAGTTGCCGAATCGTTGTGGTATAACGATCATCTAACGATGCCACTAGGCTGATGCCCAGCCCCGGACGTTTGCTGATAGAGTTTAGGCCAGAGAGGCGCAGCTCGTAAGTGGAGACTAGGTCAGCAAGTGCTGAGGTTTGCTTGTGCGCATTTTGTAAGTAGCTGTTTTCGTTTGGTAGATAGACGCCAAGCTGATAGTCATCAACAGCTATTTTCATCACTTTGATTTGGTCAGTGGGTTTGCCTGTGAGCGGTGATAAATTGGCGATGGCTGCTTGCTCGCTGCTATCACGCTTGCTTGAGGTGATGGGGAGGTATTCTATCTGTGCCTCGCCCATCATTTTGTCCGTGCCATCAGCGGACTTGTACAGCTGAGTGATGATATCGTTGCTGGCCGCGTTATATATGTCTTGGGTCTGAATATCCGTATCATTGGGAATACGGTTTTGTTGCTGCGACTGTCCGCTGGCCTTATCCGCTCCCTCAAAATCGTGTACGAGCGCGTCATAAAATAAATAGGTGTAGCTCGATTTTACTGCATCAAATAGCCGCTCTTGATAGTCATTGAGACAGCGACTGGTGTTTTGTTGCTGGGCTTTGGCGTCTTCTGCACTTAGCGGCGCATTGGCATAGTAGGGATCAAGCGGCGGACGAGACAAGGCGTCGCGGCAAGCTTGCGAGCGTGCCAACTGACGGGCTTTGGCATAGTGTAGCTCGGCAAAAATCGCTAAAGCAGGGCGGTAGTGTTTATTTAGTATGCTATCGGTCAGCTGCGTCAAGCACAGATCAAACTGCTGCATACAGGCTTGCTCGTTTAGCCCTGCAGATAGCAGCGCTGAGGCGGTGTCACTACTCAGTTTTTTGTCAGTGACGATATTGCCGCGCTGGTCGGTGATGGTCTTTGCGGAGGTTTGTTTGTTGACAGAAACCGTGCTGCAGGCAGGCAGTAGCGCTACTGCGGCAAGCAAGACTGCTAGGGTCGTCGACCGCATTTTTTGGTTGGTGTGCATCATCGGTTTGATAAGGCTAAGCGGTGTCATAAGTCAATCCCAAAAACGAGTGTCAAAAAGGCGAAGGAGTGCCGGCAGGCGTGCAGATAAGTGTAGCGTAACTTTTGTGATTAGACTATTTATTATCCAGCAAAAAACGCCTTCATTTTTAGTGAGAAAATGAAGGCGCTATAAGGGCTATCGGTCAAACAGGCTGATGTACAGCAGATTAGACGCTTGGTTTGACATCGATGTCAGGGGCAGGAATATCCCAGATATAAAACTTACCTTCTTCGATAAGTTTGATTTGCTGAGGAATAATGTCGTTGTCGGGGTTCTGACTTTCAAGGCGACGCAGACGCTCCAAGGCTTTGTCACGGCGATCGCTAAGAAGGTCTGATTGTGCCAAGCTTTGCTCTGCTTCGGTGTAGCCCAACGAGACGGCACGGTCTAAGTACTTTTGACCTTCTTTAAACCCACCACCTTCTGAGAGCATCATGCCATACAAGAAGTTGGCTTCGCCGCTGTCTGGCTGAATTTTGATGGCGCGATCCACATACTGCCCACCGCGGATGGTATAGTCCGAGCCCAAGTCTAGGTTGCGGCCCATGCCATTGAGCTTCGCTGCTCGAATCAGTACATCATAAGACGCGTTTGGCTCTTTGGCATAAGGCTCAATCCACTCTGCCAACACCTTGATTTTTTCGCGGGTGTAGTGACGCTGTGAGCGGTTAGGGAAGTTGGGTGGGTAATGACGAGCGTTGGGTGAGACATCTTTGATAAAGTCATCGAGTAGGCTGACATCAAGCTTGTCATTATTATTGCTCGTCTGTTGCGGAATCAGTACCGTCGGTACAAAGCTGACATCAGACAGTTGTACTTGCGGCGTGGGGATGTTGTTCAGCTGACCACTACGAAGGTCGATGCCAGTGGCATTCATCGGACCTGGATCGTAGACACGTGTGGTACCAGTGAATTCAGGTGTCGCTGGTGGCCTGACGTCTTGTGGCTGCAACGTACTCATCGGCGGGCGGTTTTGTACGGTGGGTGGCTGCGGGGCGGTGACGGTTTGCGGCGCGGTAGCTTGAGGGGCTGGTGTACTGTTTGTGCTAGCCGCGTTATCCGCCTTTGGCTGAGCCAGACGAATGACACGTTTGCTTGAGTCGATGGCGCTCGGTACAGAGGCGGCGTTAGTGGCATCAGTCGCGCTGCTCGCAGCTTGTGCTTCGGCTGCATGAGCAGGCGCAGAGAGCATCATGGCGCAAGCGGCAGCAACGGCTGTCAAAGTTGCCAGCGCTGGCGCCTTGGGAGATACGCTGGTCGATAATGTAGTGGTTTTCATAAAAATAGCTACCTTATTAGTAAGTCAATATTAGTAAGTTAGTGTTTATTAGTATTCATAGGTTGGTTGTTGTATGATTTTATAATGTAGCTGATGGCCAGTATTTACTCATCTGAAGATACCAGATACCAGATACCTGAGACATCTCAGGGCAAAAGCGTACAAATTTTTTATACCCTAGCAAATTAAACTGAGCGCTATCAGTAGTAGGATTGTTAATACGATAGCCTTTATAAGTGGTAAGCGGTGGCCTTCATACGGTTGGCCATCCAGCGCATCGTCTGGCGTACAGCGGGTGACAGCGCCGCACCCCCATTTTCGAGCGCCAGCTCACGGTGATGCAGCTCTTCGATATCCATTTGTGCCAATATCTCTTTTGAGCGCTGGTCTTGCTCTGGTAGCTGGGTGATATGATCTTGTAAATGCTCGCTGACTTGCGCTTCTGTCTCGGCGACAAACCCCAAGCTAAACTCATTGGAGATAGCACCGGCCACCGCACCCAGACCAAAAGACATGCCGTACCACAGCGGCGTAAAAATACTGGCATGGCTACCAAGCTCGTCTAGCCGAGTCTCACACCATACCAGATGGTCGACTTCTTCTTCGGCAGACTGCTGCATGGCTTGTTTGACACCGTCGTCTTTTGCGCTAAAGGCTTGACCGTGATACAGGCCTTGCGCGCATACTTCGCCTGTGTGATTGATGCGCATCAGCCCTGCGACATGACGTGCCTCGGTGATGCTCAGCTCAGGAATCTCATCACTACTCACCGGTAAGGGGCGCGTACTAGGATTTGAATGTGGGACGACAGCTCGTAACGCCTTATCGACCCCAACTAACAACTGGTCGACTTTGGATAAAGGACGCGGGGCCATAATTCACTCCTCATGACTTATAATCAAAAACAACAAACATTACTATAGCAAACAATCCAAAATATCAGCACCACTATTTATTATGCACGTGCCTACATATCGTCTGCGAAATGTATTATAAAACACTCGCATCATGAGTTTGGATGACCGCCGCTTTGATATGTTTATGCAGCTTGATATACAAAAACACGCCAAAGACGATATTTAGCAGGCCTGTCACCAAAAGCAACTGCGGTAGCGTCAAACCCAAGGTGTTTAAAATAACAATCGAAAAAATCGCTGAGGTGACCATAAATATCGCATTAAAGATATTGTTGGCCCCCACGATACGAGCACGGTGGCTTTTTGGCGCATATGCCTGCATCGACGCATACAGTGGCACGATGTATAAGCCGCCACTAAAACCCAAAAAGAATAAGTCGGCAAAGACGCGCCACGTGCCTCTCATCCCAACCAACTCACCAATACCCAGCAGTGTGCCATCAGCGACAGCCATATTTAGGCTAGATAAGGACCAATATAAATCGACAGCAAAAATACTCAAACCTGCGATACCAAACGGCAGTAGCCGCAAGCTGACTTGGTTTTTGGTCAGTGACTTACATAGCAGTGAACCGATCGATACGCCAACTGAAAACAGCGTTAATAAAAAAATCACCACCGACTCATCGCCGTGCAAGATGACCTTGCTAAACTCTGGCGTCTGCGTCAAAAACGTCGCGCCATAAAACCAAAACCAGCTGTTGCCAAGAATGACAAAAAACAAAAACGGCAAGGAATATAGATAGCGTACCGTACTCAAACTGGTGGTGAAGATATTCCAGTTGATTGTCAGCGCCGGCTGCATCGCAGGCATCAGCGGGATAAAGCGTGCGGCCAAATAGCCGAGTATAGCCACCAACAGCACCGTCGCACTGATCCAATAAAGCGATGCGGAGAGCTGCGTCAATACCCCAGCGACGATCATCCCCAGTAAAATCGCCAGTGAAGTGCCCATCTGAAACAAGCCATTAGCGCCGACCAGCTCATTTTCTTTCATCGCTTGTGGCAGATAAGCGTACTTGATCGGCCCAAAAAACGTCGAATGCGTGCCCATCAAAAACAGCGCGACAAACAGCAAAACATACCATTCAAAGACAAACCCCACGGCTGCCACCGCCATAATCATCAGCTCAAGCAATTTAATAAACTGCGTCAGCTTGGATTTTTCAAACTTATCAGCGATTTGGCCTGCCAATGCTGAAAATAAAAAATATGGCAAAATAAACAGCATGGCGGCCAAGTTGTTTAAGATACTGACTTCCATACCCAGCTGGCTTGCCGCTGTATACGTCAGTACCAATATCAGCGCTTGCTTAAAAATATTGTCATTAAAGGCGCCCAAAAACTGCGTAAAAAACATGGCGCTAAAACGGCGATGCTTAAATAATTGAAACTGATTTGCCATGAAAATTCCTACCGATGGGTCGCGGTTGCTGAGTAAAAAACCGTCAAATAAAACAGTCGGATTATTTTGATTGTTATTAATATCAATAGCTTATAAAAATATAGCATAGGGTTTGTAGCTGTTAAGCCGTATAATAGCAAGGCTTTGCCAAAAATACATGCGTACAACGCTATGATTTCATAATTATCTAAGTTATGATTTGTAAATTTACATGGCTATATTGCCAAATATAGTGATAATTCAGACCACTGCGATAAGTTTATTCACCGGTAATGCTAAACAATGGCCATCGTTGTTGATACGGTACCGCGTGAGCTGATAGGAACCAATCATGAAGCACCAGCCATCAACTCTAACGCACAACGTATTGCTGACGTCGCAGGATACCTATACTCATAGCGTGAGTGGCCACAGCGTGAGTGCCAGTACGGCTATCTGCTCTGATAACAGCGCTCGACCTCACGCCGTGTGTGCGCACTTTACACGCTCAGCATTATTTACCGCGCTGACGACCAGCTTGGTGGGTTTTGGGGTAGCGCCTACGGTATGGGCTGATGCGCCGCCTACGGTCATGGTCAAAGCTCCTGCCACTCAGTCTGCTAACAGTCGTTCAAGCGCTAGCTCAGCGCCGCGTGAGCCGTTAGAGGACGGCTCGCAAGTAGATGCTGCACTAGACGCGCTACGCCTAAAAAAAGCGGTGGAGCAAGGTGTTGTCGATCAATCTGTGCTCGATGAGTATAGTGAGCAAAGTCTAGGTCTCAAAAAATCAAACGTTAAAAACTCAAATACTGAAACGTCAAATGCTGTAAATAATAACTCTTCAATTAACGACCCCTCAAACCGATCGAATAACACAAATGGCGCTGACCGTCATCAAATAAATCAGGCCAGCATGATAGATGGTGTCGACAACGATGCGCTGAATAACAACTCAATTAACGACAATTCACCTAACGACAATGCCCTAAATAATGATGCGCTGGCTAGTGATATGTCTAATACAGGCGCGAACGACAATCTGTTGCAGCAGGCCGCTGAGGTACAGCAGCAGGGTTATCAGATGATGACGCCTGAGCAGATAGAGCGTGAGCTGGCAGCTATTAATCGTCAAAACAGTGCCATGCTAGAGAGTAATAGCACGGTGACTGGCAATAGCAATGTCAGCCCCCTTGACGGTGTTGGCCGCTATGACAGAGACTTTGACGCTCCGATTGCCAGTTTGGACGATACCACTCCGCCTGTGGGTTTGGATATGGCGCTGGATGCCACCAATTTGCCAACCCCAAGTAACTTGGAAACGCTGGGTAAAAATGAGAAAGATGAGCGCGCGGCAACACAAGCGCAGACAGACGAAGTGATGTCGCGTCCGATCGATGTTAGTGATTCGGTCAGCAGTGGCCGCACTAATGAAGCGACTGATAGCGAGATTGTGGCCAATACCAGCGCCGCTAATGGAGAAAGTGCCGCAGCACAAGACATCAATCCTGATGACTATTTGCCAGATTATCAAACCGATACGCAGGCGGTCAGCCAAAGTATCGAGCAAGCTGATGAAAAAAAACCGCTAGCCCGTAACAATGGCAATATCATCAAGCGCCTTTATAATCGCCTGTTTAATGGGGGAGTGAGGGCGTTGCCGCATGTCGACACAACTGTCTATCTACAGCAGGCAGCAGATACAGGTGATGGCAAACCAAAGCTCAAAAAAGCCGATGACGATACCCAACCGATAAAAAACATCAAAGCGGCGCTGGATGATACGACAGTTCAGTCGGTCGTTGACTTTACTGCAGCTTTGCCTCGCCTGCGTCAGACGGCATTAGATGCGGCAAAAGCAGTGGGGTATTATGATGTGACTTTGCGCTTGCGTCAGCCTAACAGCGATAGGATTGATGTCATCATCGAAAATCTGGGAGAGCCGGTGCGTGTGGACAGCCGCATCGTCGAGATTCGCGGCGAAGGCGGTGAGCAGCCGGAGTTTGCTGCGCTTGAACCGGACTTGCCACCACAAGAGGGCGATATCTTTAACCACCGCGTCTACAAAAACAGCAAAGCGGCTTTGGAGTCGTTGAGTAACACTTATGGTTATTTTGATGAGTATTGGCTAAACAAATCGGTTGATATCATCTTGCCAGACAACACCGCCGACGTCGCTTTGGTTTATAACACAGGCGATCGTTACGAGTTTGATGACGTGGTGTTTTTTACTTATGATGAAGCGACCAACACCCTGACACGAGACCCTGACAAGCTACCTGTTGAGATGTCATTGTTACAGCAGCTCATCGGCTTTGAGCCGGGCGACAAGTTTTATCGGCCAGCGGTGACCAAGTTTAGTAACGATTTGTCGGCGACCCGTTATTTTAACACCGTCAACGTAGAGTCCATTTTGCCACCTGATGAGAGCAGTGAGGCAAGCACTTTGGCTTTTGACAATGCGCCTACTGCCAATGGCGATGAGGTGTTGGACAATGATGTCAATAATGGTGCGATCAACAATGCCGCTACGGCAGCCAGCACAGTCAGTAATGACGGGCATATGAGTGCAGAAAGCGGCGGTGTCGCAAGCGAAAGCTCGGCTAGTAATAGCGGCGCGACGGTCGACCCTGCCGATATCGCGACCATCGAGTTTGAGGCAGACGAAGCCACGCTGGATAAGCTACAAGCCATCAAACAAAAAGCTGAGCGTTTAAGCCGCTTGCCAAATGATCGCGTACTTGACGAAAAAGACCAAGAGGCGGACAGCATCTTGGGTAAAATCAGTGACTCCATCAGTAATGTGGCACAAAAGATATTTCCAGATGAAAAAAACTTACTGGCCGACGAAAACTTTGTGCCGCCCACGCTGGCAGGACGTAAAACCCCGCAAGACGTGGCTGAAAGCAAAAAAGTACCGCTGTATGTTTTTGTGTCCTCCAACAAGCCGCGTGATGCGCAAGTCGGTCTAGGCTATGGGACAGACACAGGTGTCAGGGCCACTGCCAAAATAGATTATAATTTGCTCAATCGTCAAGGCTATCAAGCAGGGGCAGAGACTGAGGTTTCAAGAATCACGAAAAATGTCGCTGTCTATGGTAGCAGGCCTTGGAAACATCCGCTCAATGATAAGTTAGATGGGCGTCTGACCTATGAAGAAGAGGTCATTGATCAAGGCGAAGGTAACTTTGATTTGTCCACCAAAACGCTAAAAGCGGCCATTGCCCGAAACATCCGCCGCGACAGTGGCTGGAACCGCAGCTACTCTATGCGTTATCGCTTAGATGAGCTAGAAACGGGCGTAGATGAGACAGAGCTTGATGACCTGCCCATTCGCTTTACGTCTTCTAAACCCAAACAGCGAGCATTACTGTTTGGCTATGGTATGAACAAAACCGACGTGGACAGTACGACCAACCCGACTCGCGGTATCCGCCAGTATTACTCGCTCGAAGCTGGGACTGACAAAGCGCTGAGCGACACCGATTTGGCCATTGTTCGCGCTGGTGTCAGTGGTATTTATAGCTTTGGTGACGATAAAAAACATCAGGTATTAGGCAGTCTCAATACAGGCTATATTTGGGCAGATGATTTTTATGATGTGCCTTATAAGCTGCGTTTTTTTGCAGGCGGCGACCAAAGTATTCGCGGCTACGACTATGAGAGTTTATCCCCGCTAGATAAGGGCTACTTGACAGGCGGGCAGGTGCTGGCAGTCGGTAGCGCTGAGTATAACTATGAGTTTAGACCAGGGTTTCGCGGTGCTTTCTTTACGGACGTGGGTAATGCCTACGACAAAGACTTTGAGACAGATACCAAGGTCGGCGTCGGTGTCGGTATCCGCTGGGCTTCCCCCGTCGGTGTGGTACGGGTGGATGTCGCCGCGGGTGTGACAGAGGAGAGTATTCCGGTTAGACTGCACTTCTTTATTGGTTCGCCCTTATAGCTTTATTGTCATTTTTCGTATTTATCGTACCATTGCTGGTCATCATTTTTTAACGTAGTTGAGTGTCATGCTGACAAAAAACACCCCGCCCAATAACGCACCAGATGAAGACCCAGCACAGCGCGATGCTCGTGCTGTCAGGCGTTGGTATCCACTGTCTTTTTTGCTCAAATTGTTGGTGCTCATCACCATCGTCTTGGCGATTATGTTGGTGGCGTTTTTTTATGCTGCAGGCACCGAGTCGGGCACGAAGTTTATTTTAGAAAAAGTCAGCGCTGAGACAGGCATTGATTTTAAATATGGCCGTGGCAATCTGCGCGATGGTATTTGGGTCAGCGATATCGATATCAACGCGACTGACGACCTTGAGATTTTGGTCGATAAGGCGTATGTCAAAATAGGCTGGCGTGCGATGTTTGCCAAAGAAGTGCATTTGCGCGATGCAGACATTCATACCATCGAGATCATCAACAACCAGCCGCCAACGGGCGAGCCATTTGATTATAAAACCCTGCAACTACCAGTGAACCTGCGTTTTGATCAGGCCAAAATAAAAAACATCATTTATAAACAAGTGACCAAAGAACCTATCGTGGTGCATGATATCGCCGCCCGTGATTTGACGTGGGTTGGTACGCAGGTCACCGTGGGTCGCGGCGACTTGCAGTATGCTGATATCGTCAACGTCAGCGCATTGCAAGGTGAGATTGAGTTGCAGGGTGATTACCCGCTAGATTTGAGCGCTATCGTAGAGGTCAGCGCGCTAGAAAAAGCCTATATCGATCCGCTCAATGTCACGGCCACAGGTACGCTAAAACGCACCGTTGGTAAAGTGCGTAGCCGCTATAACGACAGCGACGTCAGCGGTAGTTTTGTCGCTCAGGGCTTAGATGACGGCTCGCCGTTTCAGGCAAAGCTGCAATGGGATGATATTTTGATTCCGTATGCTGAGAGCCAAAACATCCGCCTACAAAGCGGTACGGCGACAGCCACAGGGGTCATCTCCGAAATACGTCTGCGCATCAATACCGAGCTGACTGCCAAAGATATCCCATCAGGACATTATCAAGGCCGCGGTATCATTGCCAATAGTCAGCTGCGCGTCGATCGCTTAGATGCTCAAGTACCCGCGGGTAATCTTGTATTACAAGGCATCTTGGACTGGCAAGACAGCTTTGATGCCAAAGTGCGCGCCACTGGCAGTAACTTTGATATTCGCCGTGCCATCCCAGATGACTACGCCGACTTTAAAGCATACGCACCGCAAAAACTAAATGGCAGACTGTCAGTCCATTATCAGCAGCAAGACAGTAATGGTAATCTACAGATAGATGCTGATTTGCGCCAGCGTGATGGCGAGCATGTCAACGCCAATATCGCGCGTGGTAAAGTATCGGCCAAATCCACACAAGCCGCGCCTTGGTATATCGATGCCAATTGGCAAAACCTCATCCGCCGTGATGTACCAAGCATCGGCAATATCGACAGCCCACGTGGGCAAGCAGACGTCATCATTCGCGGCTCGCGTCTGTCGGTCGATGCCAATGCCACCATCAATGAGCTAAACGCTGCCCCTAAAGGCAATTATGATGTACGCGTGCGTAAAGCTGGCGACGTCATTGATATCAATCGCCTCAACTACAATGGTGTGGTGGGCGACTTGTCTGGTACCGGCCAAATCCAATTGGCGCGCAAAAACCGTCCGCTGACATGGCAGATAGATGCACGTACCAATGGCTTGCTACCAAAAGCGTATCGTAGCGACTTGCCGCTAGAGCGCCTGACTGGCAGTATCAGCGCGCGCGGTCGTTTGCTCAATATCAATAAGGGCGGCGCGCGTGGCCAGCGTCATATCGTCACCCTAAACAATACTGACTTACAAGCAGCGCTCGATACCACACAAGACGGCCGTCGTATTGGGCTGACAGGCACAGGCGATGCCAGTGTCGATATCGTCGGAGGTGAGCTGTCGGTGTTTGACGCTCGTTTTGCTGGTCAAGTCGATACCGCTGATGTACCAAAAGGTCGCCTCTCAATTGACGCAGCGGGCACGCCAAAACTCATCAGTATTCGAAACGTAACCTATAACGGTGAAGCAGGGGCGGTCAATGCCAAGGGTGTCATCGACCTGCGCAACCATATCGGCTGGACAGTAGATGGTCGTTTTGACAAGTTTAATGTGGGGTATTTTTTACCCAATAATGCAGCGATTGTCACAGGCGACTTGACCACCAGCGGTGCGTGGCAAACGGCTGCCAAAAACAACCCCAACGCCTCAGGAAAGCTGCAGCGTTTTGCCATAAACTTCGATGGCGTGTTAGACGCCGAGCAGCTGCCAGCGGGTCAGCTGACGATAGATGCCAGCGGCGATGCTCAGTTGATTCGTATCAAGCGTCTGCGTCATATAGGCGCTGCGGGTAGTATCGATGCGACAGGTACGGTTGATGTACGTCAAGGCATCGCGTGGGATATCAAGGCGGTCATGGATCGTTTTAATATCGGATACTTCCTAAAAGATACGCCCAGCCTCATCACTGGTACGATCGATACGGATGGCCGCTGGGGTGACAATCAGCAAACCGTCAATATCAGACAGGTAGATGTAAGTGGTCGACTAAAAGGCCAGCCGCTTAGTGCCAAAGGCAGCTTGACGGCGAAAATGCGGTTGCCAAAAGATCTAGCAAGCTACTTTAAGCGCTTACAAACGCAGGATGCGCAAGCGCAATATAAACAAGTCAATGCGCTAATCGATAGCTTAAATGCCGATAATTTGGTGCTACGCTGGGGCGACAACTACGTCACTGCTGATGGCAACGCCCAGCAGCTACAAACCAAAATCAATATCACAAGCCTTGATCAGCTATCAGACAAACTTGCGGGTAAAGTCACAGGCGGCGCAACCTTATCGCAGCCAGCAGGACAGGCACTGCCCACCATTTATATCGATTTGGTCGGTGAGCGCATCGCGCTGCCAGGATTTATCCTGCGTCAAGGCCGCGTGCGTGGCAAGCTTGTCAATTTAGCAAACAGTCCAAGCCAGCTTATCGTGACGGCAGAAGGTCTGGATGCAGCAGAGCAAAGCTTTAAAAGTGTCAAAGCATCCTTTAATGGTACCGAGCAGGCGCATGTGGTCGATCTGGATGTGGCTAATGAGCAGCTCGATATTGGT
Source organism: Psychrobacter sp. HII-4 (assembly GCF_904846595.1). Taxonomy (NCBI): domain Bacteria; kingdom Pseudomonadati; phylum Pseudomonadota; class Gammaproteobacteria; order Moraxellales; family Moraxellaceae; genus Psychrobacter; species Psychrobacter sp. HII-4. The sequence continues at coordinate 129,100 of NZ_CAJHBJ010000003.1, forward strand.
GCCAGACTCAAAGGCGGCTTTAATCGTGACAAGCTTGTCTGGTCAGGGGTCATCGGTAAAGGGAGTATAAAGTCTAAATACGCTACCCTAAACCAGCTGCAGCCTGCTCAGCTGATTGTCAACTTGCCTCATGAGCAAGACGGCAGTCGCAACGACTTTAAAGTACAGCTGGCCGCACACTGCTGGCAAGCGTCTGACCAAAGTGGCAAGCTGTGCCTACGCGACAACTTAATTGCCTCACCAGACAAAGGCGAAGTCAATATTGCCTTACAAAACCTTGATACCACGCTGTTTTCAGTATTTTTGCCCAAAGATATTGAATGGCATGGCAAGATAAATGGTAAGGCCATCGTCGGCTGGCAGCGTGGTCGTCCACCGACCATCAATACTACGCTATACTCGGACAATGGCAAAATCGGCTTGATTCAAGATGGTGATAGTGCGCCGGTGACATTACCGTACAAACGCGTGTCCCTGATTGCGTTGTCGGTGCCTGAAGGTATCAAGCTACGCACAGATATCAATACAGGGCGCGGCGCCCGTGGCTATGCTGAGGTGATTGTAGACCCCTATAAGACACCCAAGCCAATCTCTGGCGCGCTGGTACTCAATGAGCTGAATTTAGCGATATTTAAGCCGTTTTTCCCAGGCATGCGAGTATTGGAGGGCAATGTCACGATGGCAGGTGGTCTAGGCGGTACATTGGATAAACCGCAGTTTTATGGTGATGTCAAACTGGCAGATGGCCGTATTGCCATGCTTGATTTGCCCGTCAATCTGACCAATGTCAATACTGAGGCCAAAATCCGCGGTACACAGGCGACCATCGATGGTACCTTTAATAGTGGTTCGGGCACAGGTACTTTGACAGGCACGGTGAATTGGCAGCAAAAACTGCAAGCCAAGCTCAGTATCGTCGGTGAGCGCTTGGTCATCACCCAGCCGCCTTTGCTCGTCGCTGAGATCAACCCTGACATCGATATCATCGTGCGCCCAGGCGATCGTTATGTCGATATCAAAGGGGCAGTGAGCGTGCCATCAGCGACCATCCGTCCGCCAGAGGCCAGCGAAGATATCATCACTCAGACAGAAGATGCTGTCGTTCTTGACCGCCGCTTGATTGGCAATATCGATGAGGTATTAGCAGTCTCCAAGCCTTGGTCGATCAATGCCGATATCGGTGTCGACTTGGGTGACGATATCAACTTCCGTGGCTTTGGTGCGGTCATTCCTTTGGCTGGGGCGATTAACATCAATCAAAATGGCACTGGTATCATGCGCGCAAAAGGGGTAGTGCAGGTGTCACGTCGCACCAATATCAACGCTTTTGGTCAAAGTCTGGAGCTAAATTATGGGCAAGTACGCTTTAATGGCGATGTGATGAAGCCCAACCTTAGTATCGAGGCGGTCAAAACCATCAGTGGTAAGACGGTGGGCTTACGGGTTAAGGGTAATACAGAAAACCCAAATATCATCGTCTTTAATAATGCAGGACTCACCCAGCAGCAAGCGATGAATGCTCTGGTCACCGGTAGAATCAATAACAAGAGCGCCACCCAAATCAGTGAGCAAGGCTTTAAGTCGCAGGTCACCAACAACTTGGCGGCGGCCGGCTTGAGCTTTGGGCTTAGCGGCACGCGCAGCTTGACCAATCAGATAGGTCAGGTGTTTGGTTTGCAAAGTCTGACCGTAGATGCCTCAGGCAGTAGTGAAGACACCAACGTCAATGTCACAGGTTATGTGACACCGGATCTGTATATTCGCTATGGCGTGGGGGTGTTTAATGCCCAAAACAGCTTGTCTATTCGTTATCAGCTGACACGGCGCATCTATGTCGAGGCTACCTCAGCTGCAGAAAACGCGGTGGATGTGGTGTATAGTTGGCAGTTCTAAAATGGATATGGTTAGTTGAACATAAAACAGTTATAGATTGAGCGTCGCGGCTGGTATACATTTTCCTTATTTGGCTGCAATGTATCTCACTGCTATCCCTATTTTTAAAACAGGGGCACGCTGCAATAAAAAACGCCTTTGATAGAAGGCGTTTTTTATTATCGGCGATGTCTGATAACAGACAGATGTCAATTTATTTGGTCAAAATCAAACGGTTATTACGAGTTAGGCGCAGGCGATACTCTTCGCCCTCATGTTCGATACGGACTTCTTTGGTTAAGGCAAATAGGTGCTGCGACTGCAAAGTAGGCAGACGATTTTCGCGACAGTTTAAGTAACGAGAGATGACCATGCTCATAATAAATTCCTTTTGATAAAGTGATAAAACAATAAGTGGCAATAGAACTACTACCTTTAACGATAATAATTATCATTTAGATTTAATGATTTTGCAAGCTAATTGATAAAATAAAATGCAGTTATTATGTAAACTTATATAAATACCTTGCTATCAACCACTTTTTTGTGCTCGCCGAATATCGAAAACCAGCCGTTTGCTAAAATCAGCGCACCGCTAAAGGCAGTCAGATGGCAGTTAGTATTTCGTCATCAATATCATCCATCATTACTATCATTACTATTTCCAAGTAGCTATTAATGCCCTCAAGGACCCTCATGACCCACACAAACCATCCTTCGCCCATTACCAACACTGCCCACATGCCTGCCAGCACCAAAGCCAATGCTAGCGCCAACGTTGTCAATGTCGCCGTGGCTGTCATTTATTATAAAAACTGCTATCTCCTTGGGTTTCGTCATGCCGCGCAGCATCAGGGCAATCTTTATGAGTTTGTCGGTGGCAAGATCGAAGCACAGGAGGGTGCCGAGCGGGCGTTAATACGAGAAGTCGCCGAAGAGATAGGCATCAATGTCGCTGACAACCTGATGGTCAAGCTTGGCCGTATCCATCACGACTATGGTGATAAGCAGGTCAGCTTGCAGGTATATCAAATTGAGCTGACAGCAGAGCAATACGAGCAGCATAAACTGGCTAAGCATGGTCTAGAGGGGCAGGCGCTCAAGTGGGTGGATAAGCGAGCGTTACTGGCAGGTGAGTACCCATTGCCAGCGGCCAATCGTACGATTTTACAGTGGCTGCAGCTGCCACCTGCCATCGCCATCACTTACCCCTTAGCGCATTTTGGCGGCCACACCGATCCAGCGGCAGCATGGCTGGCCTACCACCAGCAGCACCTTTTGCCCAGTGCGTGGGTGTATGTACGGCTCAAAGACGCAAGTGTGTCACGCGCTGACCGCACAATTGCCCAGCTCATGCAGAGGCGACCAGATATTCAGGCTATTTTGCCATTGACTAATGATGGCTCTAGTAGCGCTGAGATCGGGGATACGCCCACCTCTCAGGCGCTAATGGCACACCAGCCCATCAGCGCATACCATCTGACTCACACGGAGCTGCTGCGCTGGCAACATAGCCAATATGGTCAGACGGCCGCTGCCGACTCAATACCCGCAGGGCAACCACTTATCGTCAGCTGTCATGATGCCGAGAGCATCGCCGCCGCCAATCAGCTGGCACGCATGCGCATCCAGCAACAACTGCCGCCTATCATCGGTATTTTTGTATCGCCCATCCTGTCTACCCAAACCCATCCCGATACTACGCCACTTGGCTGGCAGGCATGGTCTTCACTGACCAAACTGGCTGACATGCCCGTCATTGGTTTGGGTGGATTATCGCCGTCAATGATCGATAAAGCCAAGCAATACGGCGGCGTCAGTGTGGCGGGCATTCGTCAGTTTTTATAGGCGCAAAACTGCAAAAACACAACAAATATTAAGTCGGCTAAGCCACTGATTTTTTAGCGTATTTATCTGTTTGGTAAACATGTATTTATATTGCATCATAAACACATATCTACTTACAAACCGTTGCGTTTCCCTACATTGCGACACTGTTTTTGTGGGGTAGCTGGTCTTAATATATACCGTCTAACAAAGTCAATTAAATACCGATTAAAACGCCCCTAAACAGCTAACTATTTATCGCTTATCCAAACGATACCTTATTATAAAAACAGTATGGCAGACACAGCATTTAGTAAATAGCGTTTAGTAAAAAAGCGCGCTGATACTTACTGATATTCTTATGTGTTTATACCAGTCCCACGTTGACATATAGTGTATCTGCTTTATTTAGAATCGACGATAGCGCCATTATAGGCTTAGGTTAAGACGTAAGACCACGACTACACCCATTAGGTGTTATCTACAACGTATAAAATTGACAGTGTATCAAGCATATTTAACAGACATAATAAATACGGTATATCTATGAAAACCAATAAGTTACCTAAATCAGCTTGGTCTGATTCACAGGAAGCTGGTTCTCAATCTCAGCAGAGCAGTTCATTTAGCGACTGCTATTTACACAGTGAATTGACCAAAAGCAGCGCACAGCAAACAGACAATGTCAGTCATGCTGCTAGCAATGATGCCAGCTATCGTGATGATCTGGTAGATGAGATAGCGAGTAGCAGGTATTCGCAGCCAGCGCCCACTCAGGTGTCTTTACAAGACAGTTATTTTGGTTATAAAAAGGTGAGCAAAAAACCTGCCAAAATAAAAGACTCTGTCATGATGGATGACATCCAGGCAACCTCGCCGCCAAAAGATAAGCACACAACGTCAAAGTGCCTGACGGGTCATGGACAGACGCCTGTGGATGCAATCATGCAGCAAAGCGCTCTTAATACCTACGACAAGTCTAAGAAAGTAGGCGCGTCATCAAAGCCTAGTTCATCAGCAGCCGATGGACAGACATCCTACGGCTCTACGTCTTATACAGACTCATATAGCGAAATACCGGAGCGCGTATTTATGAATGGATTGATCAAGCACACAGGCATAGCCTTAGCGATTATCATACCTCTGGCGGCATTTTCTGCTTATGCTGCATCGCCTGAGACAACCACAGCGGCAAAATCAAGCACAGTGGCAAAGACCAGCAGAGCTGAAATGACAGAGACACTAGCTGTGCAGCCGAGTGATATCATCCATAAATCTGCGACCACGCCGACCACAGTCGACAGTGTGGATCTAAACAAATACGCGGGGACGTGGTATGAGATAGGTCGTTTGCCGATGTATTTTCAGCGTAACTGTGCAGGCGATGTGACGGCCAACTATACGCAAAAAACGGATGGCTCGGGCGTTATCGTCACCAACAAGTGCTTGGATAATGACGGCGTAGAGATCGTTGCTGACGGTTTGGCCAAACCTGCTGATGCCACTGGTAGTAAACTCAAGGTTACGTTTTTGCCATCGTGGATACGCTGGCTGCCAGTGGGCCGTGCCGACTATTGGGTGCTGGCACGTGATGGCGATTATAAAACTGCCTTGGTAGGGACGCCTGACAAAGACTATCTTTGGTTGCTGGCACGCTCACCAGATATCGCTCAAGAAACGTACGCCAAATATCGTCAAATTGCCCAGCAGCAAGGCTACGATTTAAAAGAATTTAAGCTGACACCGCAGTCCAAACAAACGGTCAACTTGGTCCCATAATCCTGTTCGCGTGGTTAATGACTGGCAAAATAGGGCGTTTTAGGCTAAAATCTAGGCGCTCTACATACTCTAACGCAAATAACCAAAATCGAGAGTCTTGATGACTCCATAAGTGTCAACGCTTAGAGCCAAAACTGCCCATCTATTTATTTTTCTTCACACTTTACTGATCATACATTACTGACCATAAGGATGTTTCTCGTGAGCAACGCTGATACCTTACGCCAATTACATCAAGACCACTTGAGCAACTACAACGCCCAAGAGCAACAAGCCATTGAGCTAATGGGGCTGCTAAATAAGCTTTATAATGAGCAAGACGTACAAGTGACTTTGTTCGGCGAAACGCTAGATACCAGCTCAGTGGGTCAAATATTGGCACTGCATCAAAAAGTAGCATTGCGTGAGCAAGGCGCAAAGACCATCCAAGTCGCTGACACCTTGACCATGGTAAAAACTTTGGCAGAAAATAAAGGCCTTCAAGCCGCTCGTATCGATGTCGGCCAGCTAATCGCCTCTGACACTGACGTACAGGCTGCCCTGCAAGCTGTCAATCACGAGCAAGGGGCGATGAACAGCGCCACTGACGTGGTACTATACGGTTTTGGCCGTATCGGTCGTATCTTGACTCGCCTATTGTTATCGCAAGCATCTAGTGCCAAAGGCTTGCAGCTAAAAGCCATCGTTGTACGTCCTGCAAAAGCAGGCGATCTGGCCAAGCGTGCGTCGTTGTTAGAGCGCGACTCTATCCATGGTAGTTTTGCTGGCGGCGTGACGGTTGATGAAGACAACAACGGCCTGATCATCAATGGTCGCTTTGTACAAGTGATTTATGCCAATGACCCAAGCACCATCGATTATACCGCTTATGGCATCGCTGATGCATTGGTGATCGACAACACAGGTATCTGGAAAGACGAAGATGGCCTTGGTAAGCACTTACAATCTACTGGTGTCAAAAAAGTACTCCTAACCGCACCAGCAGGCGGTGATATCAAAAACGTCGTGTATGGTGTCAACAATGACACAGTCGGCGATGATACCATCGTCAGTGCAGCCAGCTGTACCACCAACGCTATTACCCCAACGCTAAAAGTACTAAACGATGAGTACGGTATCGAAAACGGTCACGTCGAGACCATTCACTCATTTACCAATGATCAAAACCTAATTGATAACTATCACAAATCAGACCGCCGTGGCCGTAGTGCCGTATTGAACATGGTCATCACCAGCACAGGCGCTGCAAAAGCAGTCGGTAAAGCATTACCGGAGCTCAGTGGTAAGCTAACTGGCAATGCCATTCGCGTTCCGACCCCCAACGTGAGTCTTGCGATTTTGAACTTAAATCTAAAAACCGCGCCAGAGAGTGCTGATGCGTTAAATGCGTTTATGCGCAAAATCGCCAACAGTCGCACTTGGCAGTCGCAAATCGCTTATACAGACTCGACTGAAGCGGTGTCGACCGACTTTGTTGGGACCACTCATGTTGGTATCGTCGATGCGCAAGCAACTATTTTGACTGATAATTATGCTATCGTATATATCTGGTATGACAACGAAGTAGGCTATAGTACTCAGGTCTTGCGTTTGGCTACCCAGATGGCTGGCATTAGCTATACGCAAATTCCTGCATAAAACGTAAGCTAAGCGCTGCAAACTCAAATATAATATAAAGCACCCGATAGTCCGATTGGTTATCGGGTGTTATTGTCATCATGAAGGCTAAGTACTAACTACTAAATGCTAAATGCTAAGCGCTAACTACTCAGTGCTAAGCACCAACAATAGGACTTTGGCAGTCGTCATGACAACACCCCCTAGCAAAAACCTAAAATACAGCCGCTGGTTGTAGCCAGTTATAGACTGGATTGTAAATTAAGGAACGTAAGATGCGATTTATTGATGAAGCCGTCGTAACGGTAAAAGCAGGTGACGGTGGTAACGGAATCGCCAGTTTTCGCCGAGAAAAATATGTCCCACGTGGTGGCCCTGATGGCGGTGATGGTGGTAGCGGCGGTGATGTCTATGTCATTGCTGATGACAACACCAACACCCTAGTGGACTATCGCTATACGCGCCGCTATGATGCAAAACGCGGTGAAAATGGACAAAGTAAAAACTGTTCAGGCAAAGGCTCAGAGGATATTTATTTGCCTGTGCCGGTCGGTACGACGGTGGTCGATACCGAGACTGATGAAGTGTTAGGAGATTTGGTCGAAATTGGTCAGACGCTATTGGTTGCTAAGGGCGGCGATGGTGGTCTGGGCAATACCCATTTCAAAAGCTCGACCAACCAAGCACCGCGCAAGGCGACTTCAGGTTTTGAGGGCGAATTAAAAGTACTTAAGTTTGAGCTAAAAGTCGTCGCTGATGTGGGATTGGTCGGTTTGCCCAATGCGGGTAAATCCACCTTTATCCGTCAGGTCTCGGCTGCCAAACCAAAGGTGGCGGATTATCCCTTTACCACGTTGGTGCCAAACTTAGGCGTCGTCGATATCGGTCGCCATCGCTCGTTTGTCATGGCAGATATCCCAGGCTTGATCGAAGGCGCATCCGAAGGGGCTGGGCTGGGTATTCGCTTTTTAAAGCACGTGGCTCGTACGCGTCGTCTGCTACACTTAGTCGATGTCAAGCCCGTCGATGGCAGTGATCCGGTAGAAAACGCCCGCGTGATCTTAAATGAGCTTGAGCGTTTTTCTCCTGAGCTGGCCAACCTCCCGCAGATTTTGGTACTCAACAAAATCGATCAGGTCGCTGAGGAAGACTTAAACGAGCTGTGTACGCATATCGTGGCTGAGCTTGGCTGGACAGGTATGGTCTTTCGCACCTCTACCTTGACTGGGGAGGGAGTGGACGCGGTCAAATACCACCTGATGAACGATATTGAGCGTGAGCGCGAGCGTGAGATAGAAGACCCTATCTTTGCTGAAGCACAAAAAGAGCGTTTCGCGCGTTTAGAAGAAGAAGTTCGCCTAAATACCGAAGCTCAGCGCGAAGCATATAGAGCCGCTCGCCGAGCTGCGCGTGAAGGCATAGATAACAACGACGATCGCTTAGATGACGACGAAGATGGCGTTGAGGTGGTTTATGTGCCTTAAGCTATGATGCTTAAGCTGATATACTTAAATGTTTAGAGCAACCCCCGTAATCAATTGACACAAGACACAGGAGTTTATATGGCAGATGACATAGCAAATACGACCGAAGAAGCAAGGTTTATTAAGCAAACTCGCAACTTTGATATTCAGCGCGTTATTGTCAAGATTGGCTCATCGTTATTAACCAATAACGGCCGAGGGCTGGATCGAACTGCCATTTACGAATGGGCCAAGCAAATTGCAAAGCTGCATAAGCAAGGCGTGGAAGTGCTGCTGGTGTCCTCTGGTGCAGTTGCCGAAGGTGTGGTACGTATGAACCTTGAGGAGCGCCCACGGAAGCTTGCCGCCTTGCAAGCGTGTGCATCTATTGGTCAGATGGGTTTGATTGAGACCTGGTGGTCGGCTTTGATTCAACACGGTATCCAAAGCTCACAGCTTTTGCTGACACACGATGATTTGTCCAACCGTAGTCGTTATCTAAATACCACTGGCGCCTTGACCCAATTGTTGGACTGGCGCGTCCTGCCGGTCATCAATGAAAATGATACCATCACTATTGATGAGATTAAGTTTGGTGACAATGACACATTGGGCGCGATGGCAGCGGCGATGGTCAATGCAGATTTGTATATTATCCTCACAGACCAAGAAGGCGTCTTTACAGACAACCCGCGTGACAACCCCAATGCCAAGATGATTCGCCAAGAGCGCGCGATGGCAGATTATTTGTTTGATATCGCAGGTGATGGCGGCAAGCTTGGGCGCGGCGGTATGCTGACTAAGATCCGCGCCGGTCGCCTTGCTGCTATGGGCGGCTGTCCGACGGTGATTGTCAGTGGTGCGATCGATGATGTCATCACGCGAGTGGTCTCAGGCGAGGCGGTGGGTACGCTATTGACCACCAATGATGAAGACAAAATCATCGCCCGCAAACAGTGGCTGGCTGCCCATCTACGCATGTCAGGCACCCTGATCGTCGATGCTGGAGCGGCCAAGGCGGTGGTCGAGCATAATAAGAGCTTATTGCCTGTCGGGGTGGTAGAGGTACGCGGCGATTTTGATGAAGGCGATGTGGTAGAAGTGGTGCACCAAGACACAGGCGAGCGTATCGCGGTCGGCCAAGTCAACTTTTCATCTCGTGATGCGCACCGTGTGGCTCGTGAGCGAACTGAGGAGTTTGATAAGATACTTGGCAATCATGAAGAGCGCGTGGTCATGGTGCACCGAGACAATCTAGCACTGACCGTCTGATCCTATTTAGCGGTCTGATCGCTATTTTCAATGACGAAGGCGTGTCCTTATTTTTATCGATATCTATCGATAGATATTTGATTGAGGACACGCCCTAATAATAAATGGCATTTAAGCTTAAGCTTTGGGCGCTCCTATCAACTCATGAGACGGTTTTTAGTATTTATATGCCGCCATCTATACGTTATCAGCGTTTATCATTTTTTATTCACTTTATTTATCCAGTACAGTATGCAAAGAGATATAAATACTGTGCGGTTTTGGAGATTTTTACATGAGTGCTTCAGACAATAATCATTCGGCTCAGCAAGCGTTTGTGCCGTTAAAAAACGATAGATTGCTACGTGCCTTACGCTTTGAGGCTGTTGATACCACCCCTGTTTGGATGATGCGTCAAGCTGGCCGTTATTTACCAGAATATAAAGCCACGCGGGCAGAGGCTGGCGATTTTATGAGCTTGTGTAAAGACACTGCGCGTGCCACCGAGGTCACCTTACAGCCACTGCGTCGTTATGATTTAGATGCGGCGATTTTATTTAGCGATATTTTGACCATTCCTGATGCGATGGGTTTGGGTTTGTACTTTGAGACAGGCGAAGGCCCAAAGTTCAAGTACCCGATTCGTCAGCAGGCAGACCTTGATAGACTGCCAGTGCTGGATATGAATGACTCGCTTGATTATGTCATGCGTGCGGTGACCAGTATTCGTCAGGCGCTAAATGGCCAAGTACCCTTATTTGGGTTTTCTGGTAGCCCTTGGACACTAGCCACTTATATGATCGAAGGCGGCAGCTCAAAGGACTATCGTTATACCAAAGGTTTTTTGTATAGCAATCCTGAGTTTTTGCATCAGTTATTGGATAAGTTGGCTAGCGCAGTGGTGGATTATTTGGACGCTCAAGTGGTCGCTGGTGCTCAGATTTTACAGATATTTGATAGCTGGGGCGGCACGCTTGGTCATCGTCAGTTCGTTGACTTCTCTCATGCCTATAATAAGCGTATCGTCGCTGAGCTAAAGATTCGTCACCCGCAGATCCCAGTGGTGCTATTTACCAAAGGCGGTGGCCTGTGGCTCGATGTGCAAGCAGACAGTCAGGCGGACGCACTCGGGCTAGACTGGACCATGCCGCTAGATCGCGCGCGCCAAGTGCTCAATGAGAGCCAGCGTCAATTGACCAAGCAGCACAAAAAACTACAGAGCAGCAAAGCACTACAAGGCAACTTAGATCCAGCAACCTTGTATGGCTCGCCTGCCACCATCCGCGCAGAAGTAACGGCGATGCTCGATAGAGCCTATGCAGATGGCGAAAAAACAGGCTACGTGGCAAACTTAGGTCACGGTATCACGCAGTGGGTCAACCCTGAAAATGCCAAGGTGTTTATTGATGCGGTTCATGACTATAAACTTTAGTTTATAGCGCATGAGCCATGCTTTGATGTGAGAGCAAATGCTTATCGTCAGTCGAATCCCGCAACGGGTACTGTCAGCGAGCTTGATGACAGTAGAGCGATACTTGCGTTTGTTTTCTGGCTACTTTACTTTTAGGCATGATGTTACTCAAGTAAAAAAACAAGTAAAAAAGGATATCTTATGATTTCAGCAGCTATTGTCGGCGGTACAGGCTATACAGGTATTGAGCTTATTCGCTTATTATCTGCTCACCCCAACGTGTCTCTTGATTTGCTAACGTCACGTAGCGAGGCGGGTACGCGCGCTGATGAGATATTTCCAAGCTTACGCGGTATATCAGACATCGTTTTTAGTGATTTGGGTGAAGATACACTTGGGGCGTTACAAAAGTGCGATGTGGTGTTTTTTGCGACCCCTCATGGGGTGGCGATGAAGCAGGCCGAGGCGCTCACGCAAGTGGGCGTTAAGGTCATCGATTTGGCTGCTGATTTTCGTTTGCAGTCCTTGACGGATTTTGAGCACTGGTATCAGCAGTCGCATGCTTGCCCTGAGCTGCTAAAAACGGCTGTTTATGGCTTACCTGAGGTCAATCGTGCCAAGCTTGCCGAGGCGCTGGTCGTGGGCAATCCTGGTTGCTATCCTACCACGGCGATTTTAGGTCTCAAGCCTATTATCGAAAAACAAAACACCCAAGCAGATAGGCTGATCGAGCCGCGTATCGTCATTGATGCAAAATCTGGTGTCTCAGGCGCTGGACGTCAGGCAAAACTTGCGCTCAATTATGCCGAAACGACAGATAATTTTAAGGCTTATAGCGTTGAGGGGCATCGTCACCTGCCTGAGATCGAACAGGGTGTGGCACAGTTACTAGGCAGTCAATTTACGCATCGCATTCGTTTTTTACCGCATTTGGTGCCGATGATACGCGGTATGCTCAGCTCCATTCATATGGAGATGACAGAGGCTGGGACGGCTATTGACTGGCAGCAAGCCTTCGAGAATGCTTATACAAGTGAGCCATTTATCGATGTCATGCCCAAAGGCAATTATCCAGATACCCGCAGTGTCCGCGCCAGTAACCGTCTGCGTATAGCGATACATCAAGACAACGAGCGCGCTGAGCTGACAGTGATCGTGGTACAGGATAACCTCGTAAAAGGAGCAGCAGGACAAGCGGTACAAAATATGAATGTCATGTTTGGGCTTGAGGAGTCATTGGGATTGAGTTTTGCACCCATTGTTCCTTAAGGTGTTGTTTTGTTCGCTTTTTTCTTACCTTATCATTCACATTTATGGTGCTAGGTATTGATTATAAATTCCGCTATACTAACTTGCCCTTACTATTAAGAGATACTGTCTAAATGCGTATTCAGATTGCACTACGCCTTAGCCCGCAGCCAGCATGTGTATCATGCCAAGCCTTTGCTCCATGCGATATGAAGCAAAGGAAGCAGTCTTTTAAAAACAGCGTGGTGAGCAATATCGGGCGCACGCAGCAAGGCGCTTCGTCATTAGTATTGGCTTTGTTTGTGGTGGTGATTCTGGTCACCGCGATTGTGGGGCTGATGTTTGGTCACAAACTTGGCTATCAGCGCGGTACCCACTCGATGCAAAACGAAGCCAAACAGGCGATCATTGATAGCAAAGAGGCCAGTAAAGAGCTGGAGGATTTGCGTCTGAGTAATAAGGTTGCGACCAATCAAGCCGCCACTGCTAAGCAAGAGCTGGCTATTAGCTTAGCAAACTTACATGAACTGCGTGAAAACCAGCAAGCTCTGACAGTAGAAAATCGCCAACTGACGCAGCTAAATGAGGTGTATGCAGAGGCGCTCACTGAAAAAGGCGGCATGCCACTAAAAGTACTGGGGGCTAAGATTGAGCCGCTACCTGAGAATGCTTTTGAGTATGGGTTTGATATTGGTATGCTCAGTGCGGATGGCTCAGCCAAACGTCTAAGACCAACTTTGACCTTGCTCAATGATGGCGAGCTGGTCGAAGTGCCACTTGAGCCGGCAAACCATATGATAGAAGGTATCGTACGTATTCGTGGTCGCTTTATGATGCCATCAGGCTTTAAACCTCTACAAGTCAAACTCAGCTTGCAAGCAGGCAATCAGCAAGTAGAGCAGCTGTATGACTGGAAGCTGGGCGACAGGGTGGAAAATATGCCGCTGTCTTTGTTGGATCTGCCTGAGGTGGATGAAAGCCCGATTGAACCAAAGAGTGCGACAGACTAGCGGCCGTCTGTCTGTTCAGATCGGCATCAATAATAGACGATAATAGTCTGCCTGCTTGTTATCACCTTTATCACTTCTATAACTTCAAACTTACCTTATAATTATACTTTGATTATGATAAAACAAATGACACTACAAGATGCGCCAATGGTATGCGATTGGCACTTTCCAAACCTGCCCGCCCACCGTGCCCAAGATGGTGATACAGAAGAGGAAACCTCACCGCAAGCAGACGTACTGGTGGCTGAGCCAGAAATCGCCAAGCCGCCGATGTATGCGGTGGTCATGTACAACGACAACTACACACCGATGGAGTTTGTGGTGTATGTCCTGCAGTCGGAGTTTCGTCATAGTATGGATGCTGCTGTGGAGATTATGCTGACCATTCATAATAGTAGCAAAGGTATCGCGGGCATCTACCCAAAAGATATTGCTGAAACTAAGGCCAAAAAAGTCAACAGTCTGGCTCACCGCGAAGGGTATCCGTTATTGACCCAAATCGAACCACATCAAGGGGAAGGGTAATAAAGGATAATAGCGCCGTCTGATGCCAACAACTTTACGTAAGCCTCAAATTAATACGTTTGGTTTTTGATGGTGTTTATCAGTCATTCCCCCATCACCCAATCACCATAGTCAAATCCAAGTAACTCAAATATAGGGCTATCAAGTCGCTCAATAAAACAGTGAAAAAAAGAAGCAGTGAGATAAAAAAATGGATATTTTATCTCGCTGTACTGTTTTTATAACCAATTTGCTATCACGTTCCCATTCTTCACCTTACTTCTGTATCTCTGCCTCCTTGTTGTTTGCTTTCTTATCCTGCCTGTTTGTGTATCTTGTTATCTTGCGGTCTTGACGCAATATGCTTCGATACATTTTAGTCGATGTTAATAGATTGACTATGGGTAAATATCGTGTTGAGATAAAGAAAAGCGAATATGAGTCATAATGCCCTGTACTCGACTGCTCGGCGCAGGCTTAATCGTCGATAGATGACTCTTTTTATCGGTAAGGGTATCCAAAACAGGGAGGTTATGGTCCGCATTATTGATTTATATCAAGTAATTATGCTGCCATTGCCCTTGAACAATCCATCTATCGCCCTGATTTACTTATTAACTCATTCATAAAGCTATCAATTATAAAGATAGGTACAACCGTAGGAAGCCCTTATGTTAAGTCGTCATCTTGAAGTTTCTTTGCGTTTAGCAATGACGCTTGCGCGCCAAAAATCGCATGAGTATCTCACTGTTGAGCATCTATTGTTGGCGCTACTAGAAAACACTCATGCCGCCAACACCCTAACGGCCTGTAATGCCAATGTTTCAGCGCTACGCACCGAGCTTGAGGCTTATATTAATAAGCACACGCCGACGGTGGATGCTGATACCGAACAATCCCCGCAGCCAACCCAAAGCTTTGATCGCATCTTGCAGCGTGCTATCTTTCACGTACAGTCTATCGGCGGCGGCCGTCTGGTAGAAGGCTCGGATATTCTTGTGTCGATGTTTTCAGAGCACGACACCTATGCAGTATATTTGCTCAAAAAGCAAGGCATCAGCCGTCTAGAGCTGACGCAGTATCTCTCGCATGGTCAAGATAAAGATGAACCATCAGAGCCACGTGCATCGATGACAGGTGAGCGCCGCGGTGCCTCAGAAAAGACCAGTAAAGATCCGCTAGTCGAGTTCGCTACTAATCTAAACCAGCGTGCCGCGGAAGGTAAGACCGATCCGCTTATCGGCCGCGCGTCTGAGATTGAGCGGGCGGCACAAGTGCTATGCCGTCGCCGCAAAAACAACCCGCTATTGGTGGGCGAGCCAGGCGTAGGTAAGACCTCTATCGCTGAAGGTTTGGCGTGGCTTATCATCAACGAAAAAGCGCCAAAGCCATTGAATGGCTGCGTGATTTATAGTCTGGATATCGGCGCGCTTATCGCTGGCACCAAGTATCGCGGTGATTTTGAGAAGCGCATGAAATCCTTGCTTGATGCGCTAAAGAAAAAACCCAATGCGATTTTGTTTATTGATGAGATTCATATGATTATCGGTGCAGGGTCATCAATGAGTAGCAATATGGATGTCTCAAACCTGATCAAGCCGGCCCTTGCCAATGGCGAGCTGCGCTGTATCGGCTCGACCACCTTTACCGAGTATCGTCAGTTGTTTGAAAAGGATCATGCTCTCTCGCGTCGTTTCCAAAAAATCGACGTAAAAGAGCCAAGTGTCGACGATACTATCGATATTTTACGCGGGCTTAAACCGCGTTACGAAGAGTTTCACAATGTCGAATATAGTGATGAAGCATTGGTCACAGCAGTTCAATTGTCAGCCAAGCACATCCATGAGCGTTTTTTGCCAGACAAGGCGATAGATGTCATCGATGAGGCAGGTGCCTATAAGCGCTTGGGTGTTGTCCCTGATTCTGATGATGTCGCGGCAGAAGAAAGCTTCATCGCTGATTTAGAGCAGGATTTTGATACACCAGTTGCAGCAGCGGACGATGCTGAGACAGACTATAGCAGCGAGATGCAAGCGGAGGCAAACACTGCCAAAGCCGATGATCAAGCCTATGCGAACGAGAAGTCTCATGAGGACTCTCAAGCCACTGAGGTGAAAAAAGCACCGATGAAAATCGATGTGGCAGATATCGAAGCCATCATTGCTAAGCTTGCCCGTATTCCGCCCAAATCGGTGTCCAGTGATGATAAGAGTATCTTGGAGCACTTGGATCGTGACCTCAAGCACTTGGTGTTTGGTCAGGATGAAGCCATCACGACTTTGGCAGATGCCATCAAGCTGTCGCGAGCTGGACTCAAAGCGCCAGATAAGCCGATTGGCTCGTTTATGTTTGCCGGCCCAACAGGGGTAGGTAAGACAGAAGTATCGCGTCAGTTGGCCAACCTGCTCGGCGTGGAGCTGGTACGTTTTGATATGTCAGAATACATGGAAGCGCACACCGCATCACGTTTGATTGGCGCGCCTCCTGGCTATGTTGGCTATGATCAAGGCGGTCTGCTGACCGAAAAAATCAATCAGCATCCGCATTGCGTGCTGCTATTAGATGAGATCGAAAAAGCCCACCCTGATGTCTTTAACTTGCTACTGCAGGTGATGGATCATGGTACGTTGACGGATAATAATGGCCGCGTTGCTATCTTTAAGCAGGTGATTATCATCATGACGACCAACGTCGGTGCGGAGAGTATCAGCCGCTCGTCCATGGGCTTTACCCAGCAAGATCATAGCCGTGACAATACTGAGGCGTTAAAACGGGTCTTTACCCCTGAGTTCCGTAACCGTTTGGATGCGATTATTCAGTTCAATCCATTAGATACCTCGGTCGTGGTATCAGTGGTCGATAAGTTCTTGGTTGAGCTACAAGTACAGCTCGATGACAAACAAGTGACATTAGAGATCGACGATGACGTACGTGACTATCTGGCGGACAAAGGCTATGATCGTCTAATGGGGGCGCGTCCGATGCAGCGCTTGATACAGGATGAAATCAAAAAGCCGCTTGCGAGTATGATTTTGTTTGGTGACTTGGTCAATGGCGGGGTCGTACATCTGACCTTGGCACCTGAGGCACAAGACGAAACAGACGAAAACGCTGTCGCATTAGAAAAAGGTCAGAGCGCTAATAAAGGCTCGGCAGACAGTCGTATCGTGCTGACGGTGGTGGAGACGCACGAGCCACACCCAGACTCTGAGTCATTAGTCAGCTAAGGCTTTGCTACCAATATAATAAGAACGGTTACCATGTTCGTGCGGTAGCCGTTTTTTTATTGTTATAATTCATCATCTCATTTTTATTTATGTTGATTGATTTTACTAAAAGTAAGGGTCTTGTAGGTAGTAGCCAGCCAACTTTTATAGATAGTGAACCCGTTTAGATAACTATCGATTGAATTGAAGATACGGCCTATATATAGCCGATGCACTCTAAAAAAAATATATAGTCGATACACTCTAAAAATGTCATAGCGCTACTGGGATGCTATTTTTAAACGTAGGTTGCGCAGCCTCTGGGAACGCAGCACGCAAGTAAAATTTATACCAGTAGCGCGTTTAAATTTATATAACAGTTTTATTATCAATTGATTATAACAACTAAAAAAGGACACATTATGGAACCTCTCGATGCAAAAGCGCCAAAAACAGCCGCACAAAAAAAAGCCATCTTAGACAAAGTACGTTTGCCAGAAGACTGGAAGATGGCCTTGGCAGATGAGCTGACTTCTGAGAATATGGACAACCTACGGGCTTTTTTAAAGGAAGCTTATCAGTCGCCAGATAGTATCTATCCACCAGCGCCACTGATGTTTAATGCTTTTAATCTCACGCCATTATCTCGCGTTAAAGTGGTCATCTTAGGGCAAGACCCTTATCATCGCCCAGGTCAGGCCATGGGATTGTCGTTTTCGGTACCCAAATCCATTCCAAAACCGCCGTCACTCAACAACTTGCTAAAAGAGATGTCCGATGATATCGGTGTTCAGCCATCAGCGCATGGGGACTTGACTTATTGGGCACAGCAAGGTGTATTACTGCTAAACAGTGCGTTGACTGTGCGAGAAGGTGAGCCAAACAGTCATCAAAATCAAGGCTGGGAGCAATTTACCGATGCAGTGATCGATGTGATCAACGAACAAACAGAGCATACGGTGTTTATTTTGTGGGGTAGTAAAGCCCAGAAAAAAGGCAAATACATCCATGCTGATAAACATTTGATTTTAACCGCTGTCCACCCATCGCCGCTGGCGGCAAACCGTGGCGGATTTTTTGGCACCAAGCCGTTTTCGAAGACCAATGATTATCTCCGGCAGCATGGCCGTACCCCCATTGATTGGCAGTTGCCACAGTAGTTATCTATGACCATTCCTTTTTTTGCCGCAGAGACACTGCAGGCACATCATTGTTGTCTGCCTGATGGTATTAGTTACCACTCAAGCCCTGATAGCTTGTCTGTGGGCGTTGCTGGTAGCCGTGCTCGACATCAGCTTGAGCTGAGCACTCAGCAGTTTTGGACGCTAGAAGATGTACAGTGGATGCATCAAGCATTGGCATTGGCTCAGCGCGGCGCTGAGCTGGGCGAGGTGCCAGTTGGCGCGATACTGGTACATGAGCAGCAGATGATTGGTAAAGGCTTTAATGAGCCAATCGGTCGCCATGATGCCACCGCTCATGCCGAGATAGTCGCTCTAAGAGATGCCTGTAGCCACCTAAAAAACTACCGCCTACCATCAAACACCACCTTGTACGTGACCTTAGAGCCTTGCACCATGTGTATGGGCGCGCTAATCCATGCGAGAGTGGCGCGGCTGGTGTATGCAGCAAATGAGCCGCGAGCTGGTATGGTGGGTAGTCAGATGGATCTATCGGCACAAGATTTTTATAATCATGTCATTACCGTACAACGGGGTTTGTGCAGTGAGCATAGCAGTCAGCTACTTAAGCGGTTTTTTCGAGCTCGTCGTCAGCTGGCCAAGCAAAAAAAATCAGATGTTAAAAAATAAGGGCTTTTGCGTCTCTACAAAACATACTGCCTGCAAATATAAGCATCAGTTATGGTGATGATAGGGTTTTCTTGCTATAATATCGCCCTATTTGGCGCTGCGATTATCAGATGGCTGTTAAGCGTTTGATAAGGTGGTGAATATCGCGTTGTCCTTAGCAGTGGGCGATATATGTTGTTTTTATAATTGAGTAAACATGATGACTGTCTCTACACCTGACTTTACGCCTGATAATGCTTTGCAGGATTGTGATCCCTCTGAGCAAGCGGTACAGCGTTATCCCGTGATATGTATTGATGGTCCAAGCGGGGCGGGTAAAGGCACAGTCACATGGCGCTTAGCGCAAGCATTGGGTTATCAGTTATTAGACTCAGGGGCGCTATACCGCATCGTCGGGCTCAAAGCCTTTGAAGCAGGATTGCTCGGTGCCGATGGCTGTCAAGACATTGATGAGCAGGCAGTACTGACATTAACCCAAGGTTTAGATATCGTGTTTGTGCCCAATGAGGCATCAGGCCGCGTAGATATCATCGTCAATGGCGATGCCGTTGGCGAGCAAGTCCGTAACGAAACCGTTGGCGGTTATGCCTCAAAGATCGCGGTATTCCCTAAAGTGCGTCAGGCGCTGCTCACGCTGCAGCAAAAAATGGCCAGTCGCTCAGGGCTGGTCGCTGATGGCCGCGATATGGGAACGGTGGTATTCCCTGATGCGGATGTTAAGGTATACTTGACAGCCAGTGCCAAAGCGCGTGCTGAGCGCCGTGTCACGCAGCTACTAAGTGCAGGACAAACCGCAGATTTTGAGGCGATTTTGGCAACGATCAAAGCGCGTGACGAGCGTGATGAAAACCGCGCGACAGCACCGTCGAAGCCTGCCAAAGACGCTTTATTATTAGATAGCTCATATTTGGATGCCGACAGTGTATATGCACAGGTCAAAAAATACTGTCAGGACAAAGGTATTTGTTTTAATAATTAATAAAAACAATACAGTAACTACCAACTCACTACCAAAAAATTTGCTACAGGCTTTGGTTTTAGTATAAAATTGTATAAGTAGAGATGTGCAATAAGCCAACATTAAACCAAGAGTAGAAATGTGAGCGGGCAGTAAAGACAGTTGTTGCTAATGAGTGTGATGAGATGCTCGCTTATTAGCAACAAAGGTTTTTTATATGACTGCATAAGATATAAAACCAGTATTCTCGTTTTATGCAATCATAAATTTGATCCGTACTGTGCTGGACAGGATACGGCTATACAAAGGTAGACATAATGGAATCATTTGCTGAACTATTTGAAGCGAGCATTGAAGAGCAGGGTCTGGATATCGAGCGTGGCTCGGTTATTACAGGTACTGTTGTGGCCATCGATAGCGATTGGATCACAGTAGATACTGGTCTTAAATCTGAGGGTATCGTCGCTCGTGAAGAGTTTTTAAGCGAAGAAGGCGAACTTGAAGTTGAAGTTGGCGATAGCGTTGATGTCGTGGTTGAAGCGGTTGATAATGGTATGGGTCAAACCCTACTATCACGCGAAAAAGCCAAGCGCGTCGAGACGTGGAATGTCCTTGAAAAAATCTATGATAACGATGAGATCGTAAAAGGTATCATTTCTAGCAAAGTAAAAGGTGGTTTTACTGTAGACGTGGGTTCAGTACGCGCGTTCTTACCAGGCTCATTGGTTGATGTACGTCCGATTCGTGACACCACACATCTTGAAGGCAAAGAGCTAGAATTCAAAGTCATCAAGCTTGACCAAAAACGTAACAACGTTGTGGTTAGCCGCCGTGCAGTAATGGAAGCTGAAAACTCAGCTGAGCGCGAAGAGCTGTTGAACAAGCTTGAAGAAGGTATCGAGATCGAAGGTATCGTCAAAAACCTAACTGATTACGGTGCGTTCGTTGATCTTGGTGGTATCGATGGCTTGCTACACATCACTGACATGGCATGGCGCCGTATCAAGCACCCATCTGAGGTGGTTGAAGTTGGTCAAGACCTGAAAGTTAAAGTATTGAAGTTTGACCGTGAGCGCAACCGCGTAAGCCTAGGTCTAAAACAACTTGGTACCGATCCTTGGGACAACGTTGGCGGTACTTACCCAGTTGGTAGTATTGTTAAAGCTCGCGTTACCAACTTAACTGACTATGGTTGCTTCGCTGAGATCTCTGAAGGTATCGAAGGTCTAGTACACGTATCAGAGATGGATCACACCAACAAAAACATCCATCCATCAAAAGTTGTACAAGTGGGTGATGAAGTTGACGTGATGATTCTAGATATTGATGAAGAGCGTCGTCGTATCAGCTTGGGTATCAAGCAAACCCTAGCAAACCCATGGGAAGAGTTTGATAAGAAACATGAGCGTGGCGATAAAATCACTGGTACTATCAAGTCAATCACTGACTTTGGTATCTTTATCGGTCTAGATGGCGGTATCGACGGTCTGGTTCACTTGTCTGATATCTCTTGGAACGAAACGGGCGAAGAAGCAATCCGCAACTATAACAAAGGCGACACCGTAGAAGCTATGGTATTGTCTGTAGATGCAGAAGCGAACCGTATCAGCCTAGGCGTGAAGCAGTTAAGCTCAGATCCATTCAACGAATACCTAGTCGCTAATGACCGCGGTGCTATCGTCAATGGTAAAGTGAAAGAAGTAGACGCTAAAGGCGCTACTATCGAGCTTGCTGATGAAGTTGAAGCGTACTTACGTGCCTCTGAGATTCAGCGTGATCGTGTCGAAGATGCAACCAAGCATCTAAGCGTTGGTGATGACGTTGAAGCGAAGATCATCAGTGTGGATCGTAAGGCTCGCAACATCAACTTGTCTATCAAAGCAAAAGACGAAGCTGAAGAGCGTCAAGCGATCAAAGATCTAGGTAGCAATGCGCCACAAGCAGCTGATGCTCAACCAAAAACCATTGGTGATTTGATCAAAGAGCAAATGCAGTAAGCGATAAGTTATTGATCTAAAAGTAATATAAAAAAAGCGACTCCGGTCGCTTTTTTTTATGAATAGGTGTTTGGTATGCTTTACATCTTCAAGGTTTTTGCGAAAAACAAAGCAAACTTTTATTTCCATTTATGATAATATCCGCTATCATTTGCAACATTGAGTAACGAGATGTAAATCACTGCTTACTGATGAGAGCCGTATTAGCACTATTGCCCGTTATTTTGCTTTTTGTTTCGATTTTCAGTATGGTCTTATACGGCTATATGAAGGGTTAAAACCTTTAAAAACCTTTAAAAAATAGTAACTTGGTTTACAATCATCTTATCCATCAATTAACAAGGCAAGCGTAACAATGCAGCAAGCGATTAATAAGTCTGAATTTATTAGTAATTTGAGTGCGAACTGTGACAATATGACTGATAGCGTGGTCGATGATGCAGTGCGTGAAATATTAAATCTAATGACCGATACACTGGCCAATGATGGCCGAGTAGAAGTGCGTGGGTTTGGTAGCTTTTGTTTACATCATCGCCGTGCCCGTATGGGCCGCAATCCTAAGACTGGGGAGAGTGTACCAGTACCTGCTAAAGCCATTCCGCATTTCAAGCCAGGCAAAGCCCTGCGCGAAGCGGTCAATGACAAAGTAGCTAATGGATAGATAATACGATCATTATGGCAGCGTTGGGTAGTATTCATTAACAGTAGCGTGCCAGTCAAAAAGTAGCATCGCTGTTTGTGACAAAACGCGGTCTTTGAGTCCTTTGCAACCCATCAAACCAAGGTATATGTCTTATGCGCTTTTTACTGTTTGTACTACTGTTTTTAAGCTTCGCTTATTCATTAGGGTTGGTATTGGCCAATAATACCGAGGTTGGCGTAAATTTACTGTTTTCACAAGCGCCGACGATGAATTTGGGCTTATTACTGATCCTGTGTCTGATATTAGGTATTGTGATTGGTATGCTACTTGCGCTGCTGCTCTTTCGTGTTTTACAAAACAAATGGGAAATATCACGTCTACAAAAAGCCAATGCCAATCTGCAAGAACAACTGACGCAAGCCAATGTGGTTATCGATCGTCAAGCGACTGCGCCTTCAGTAGAAGAGGCGGTGTATGGTTCGACAGCGACCAACGTGCACGATAATCACGCTGCTCAAGAGGAAGCGGCGACACTGACCAAACAAAAACGTGACTAAATCTGACTAAGTCTGAATAGAGCGTCAGCTAGGCGCCTTATGATACAAACTTGCGAGACCGCCGATCAGGCCAATGCTATCCATGCGTTTGGTCGCTATTTGGTTTTTTTAACTTCGATATAAATGTGGCAACACTATGAATAATGCAATCAAATCTCCTGTCGTTGTCGCCTTAGACAATATGACAATGGAAGCGTCGCTCGCGCTGGCTGACAAGCTCGATCCAGCGCTGTGCCGTTTAAAGGTGGGCAAAGAGCTGTTTACGCGTTGTGGCCCTGATATCATCAAAGCCCTACATCAGCGTCAATTTGAGGTGTTTTTAGATCTTAAGTTTCATGATATCCCTAATACTACGGCACAGGCGGTACTCGCGGCAGCTGATTTGGGTGTGTGGATGATCAATGTGCATGCGAGCGCAGGCTTAGAGGCAATGTCGCTTGCCAAACAGCGCTTGCTGGATAATAACTTAGATACCTTGCTGATTGCGGTCACGGTGCTGACTTCTATGGACAATCAAGCATTGACGCAGACGGGTATTACCGATGGGCTGGATACACAAGTCAGTCGCCTAGCACAGCTGACCAAGCAAGCAGGTCTCGATGGCGTGGTCTGCTCAGCACAAGAAGCTCAGAGCCTAAAGGCGCTATGTGGTCAGGATTTTAAGCTTGTGACGCCTGGTATTCGCCTCGCTGAGGACAATGCTGACGACCAAAAACGCATCTGTACGCCCGCACAAGCGTTACAAGATGGTGCTGACTATTTGGTGATCGGACGTTCTATCACGCAGGCGGCCGACCCAGCGGCCAAGCTGCAGCGGATACTTGAGGGTATCTAGCCTGAATCAAAAACGAAGAAAAGAGACAGCCTAAGCCGCTGTCTTTTTGCTTTTTGCGGGTAGATAAAAAGGTGCTACACTACTTAAAATTTATGTTGATATCTATGACAAAAAATACGCTATGCTTCTACGCATCGTCTGATTGATTTTTGTCCGTGATATCCTAAGAAACTATTGGAAGATATGAAATTACAGATTTTAAGTGACTTGCATATTGATAGCTATGCACGTCAGTCGCATCCGATGGGACATATCCCCAAGACTGATGCCGATGTGGTGCTGGTCGCAGGCGATACGGCCAATAGCGACAGCGGTATGCCGTGGTTACAAGCGCAAGCGGCGCGTCTGCAGGTGCCTTTGATCACCATTGCAGGCAATCATGAATACTTCAATGAAGACGTGCTGCATTTTGATAAAAAGCTGGCCATTTGGGATAACTATGATGCTAAGTCGCAGCAAGGCGTGCGGGTTTTACAGTGTCAACACATCGATATTGGAGACGTACGTATCTTGGGCTGCACCTTATGGACGGATTATCAGTATCAGGCCAATGAAGAAACCATGGCAGCTGCCAAGCGTTTTATGCGTGATTATAAACAAATCTATGCCGGTAGCGAGTTGTTTTCTCCTGAGGTGTCCATGCAACTGCATGCTAAGCAGCGTCAATGGCTACAGCAAGCATTAAAAACCGCCCAATCGCTTGGCAAAAAGACCATCGTCATGAGTCATCACAGCATCAGCCCGTTGTCGGTATCTGAGAAATATGCCAATCTACCCAGTAATGCCGCTTTTGTGAGTGACTTGTCAAGCTGGATGCAGGAGGAATGGGCGCCAGCGCTATGGGTGCATGGCCATACCCATGAAGCCTTTGATTATCGTATTGGTCGTACCCGAGTGGTTGTCAATCCACGTGCGTATCCCAACGAAGTCAGTAGTACCGAGATAGCATTTGCTTGGGATAAAGTGATTGAGCTTGATTAGATAGCATACTCTTGCTTGAGATAAAGCGCGTAGCAGTGCTGGGCGGTTTTCATTTCGGTTTTGCTTATTTGCAACTGAATTTATATTTTGTTCATTCTTCACAAAAAATCTGCTACGCTTGCTGGCATGAGCAAATACTTCCACAACACTTTATCGAAACTATCTGCAGAAAGGCGTGCCAGTCATACGCCAAGCGCACCCGCGCCGTCGCACCTGCCTGATAGTATGATCTCTTCAGTGAGCCTGTTGCCTGAAGACAAGCGCCTGATTTTATTTACCAGACACTCCCTGCGTGAGCGCTCTGACGGTAACGGCTTTGCCAGTTATCAGTTGCCATTGACTCCTAAAGGTCGCGTCTTGGCCAAGTCTTGGGGGCGCTGGTTGGCAGGTCATCTGCCTTATTCTCTAGACGTGGATAGCATCTCAAGCCCTATCGGCCGCTGTATTGATACCGCGCAGCTTATGCAAGCAGGTGCAGGGTTACAGCGTGACATCATGCACCAGTCGCTGTTGGTAGAGCCTGGTAGCCTTGTCACTGACCCTGAGATTGCCAATCCAGTATTTAAAGAAATCGGCGTGCTCAACTTTATCAATCGTTTTTTACAAGGCAATCTTGCTGGCACCAAAAACGCCTATCAAGGCGGGCTTGATATTTTATCGTTGTTTTATCAGCATCAGCCGCAGCCTGGGCATCTTATGCTGGCGGTCAGTCACGATACGTTGCTTTCAGCATTTTTGGCGGTGATGTTTGATGTAGTAGAGATTGATTGGAATGATTGGCCAAAGATGATGGAAGGGGTGTTTTTGTGGTTTGATGATAAGCCATTTGAACAAGCCAGTGCCCACTTCGTTTGGCGCGGTGAGGTCTATATACGGCCGATTGTGACATTGTTAGAAGGGTATCGCGCAGCAGGGTTTCATCCAAATACATTGCTGTTGCCACCAGAGGTGAAGTGGGACTAAGCCTTAGCACAGCCATGGTTTTTTTGTTTATCGCTTTTTATTCTGTGACTGTTTACGGTTGCTTAATGTTTATTTTTTATAGACAAGGCGTTGTGTTTATGGTTTTTGGGCATAAAAAAACCTTGCCTCAGCATAAGAGCTAATGACAAGGTTTTGATCATCACCCAAACAGAGTGATGCGGTCTAAACGCAACCTATCTTAAGCTTGTAAGCCTTTGATGGTTTTGTTTAGGCGGCTCTTACGACGAGCAGCTTTGTTTTTATGGATGATGCCTTTGTCAGCCATACGGTCGATGACAGGTACAGCTTTGTTGTACGCTTCAGTTGCTGCAGCATAGTCTTTTGATGCGATAGCAGCATCTACGCGCTTTAGGTAAGTACGAACCATTGAGCGCTGTGAAGCAGTTTGCTGACGACGTTTGGTGTTTTGACGGGCGCGTTTACGAGCTTGTGCAGTATTAGCCACGCGTATCTCCTTGATAAAGACAGATAAAAATATGAATGTTGATTGCAATAATGGGTTTAACAATCATCGGTGACGAGCAGCCGTCTCGTCAAACATGATGTCGATGTCCAATACTAAAGTATCTAATATCGGTAGTCATCGCAAGCGTCAGAACTGTTTGGAATAATTAAACAGCGTTGACGTGTAAAGCCGGTTATCTTAGCAAAT
This sequence comes from Psychrobacter sp. HII-4, assembly GCF_904846595.1. NCBI lineage: Bacteria > Pseudomonadati > Pseudomonadota > Gammaproteobacteria > Moraxellales > Moraxellaceae > Psychrobacter > Psychrobacter sp. HII-4. The sequence goes on from NZ_CAJHBJ010000003.1 coordinate 155,706, forward strand.
TATTGCGCTTAGGACAATATATTTGATGGTTAATCGGTAAAGAAGTTATGCTATTTTATCAATATTCGGTTTTTTCATGTATCTACTCTCAAAGGTCGTGGCCAGTAAAAGGCTTGACGGATAAAATCTCTTACAATAAATTCGCTATAATACCCTCACCGCTGAGTGATTTTAGGTATGATACGCAAGCGGAAGGTTAAAATAGCGCCCAGATATATATGCTGGCGGGTAAGCGGATACGATAAATAAAGAGAATGCTTTGTATAAGAGTGCTCTCATATCTCATACGATACGAATGGACAAGATATGCAGCGAAAAGCAATTGTGATTGGCGCGACAGGATTGGTAGGACAACATCTTGTCAAGCAGCTAAGTGAGCTTTATGACACGTTGATTGTGATTGCACGGCGTCCGCCACGCTATATCAATGCTAGCATGAGGTTTTATCAGGTCAATGATTTTGACAACTTGGCTGAGGTGTTCGCCAGTGTCGGCGCTGATCGCAGCACCGATGCTTTTAGCTGTCTTGGTACGACCAAAAAGCAAGCTGGCAGTGATGAAGCCTTTCATAAAGTGGATCATGACTACAATGTGACGTTTGCTACGCTGTGCCGCGAGAAAGGGGTAGAAAACTTCTTTTTATTGTCTGCGATGAATGCTGATATCGACAGTCGGTTTTTATACAACCGAGTCAAGGCAGAGACCGAGCAATCCATCATGGCGCTAAATTTTGCCCATTTGGTGATTTTTCGGCCGTCGTTGTTGCTCGGTAAGCACAAAGGTCGCCCGCTTGAGAGCCTAAGTCAGAAAGCCTTTAAGCTCGTCTCGCCTTTGGTGCCGGAGTCATTACCCCTGCATCCTATTTCTGCAAAACGTGTCGCTATCGCCATGGCCATGAGCGCCCATGATATCTACGAGCGTAGTAAGTACCGCCGTGAGCCTGCGATTACCACCACAGATATCATCGAAAATAAACAAATGCTGGCAATGACTAAAGTCAAAAAATAGCCTAAGTAAAAAATACTAATCATAATTTTTATACCCTTTAATCCTAGCCAACAACGAACAAGGAGTGTACTGATGTCAAATGCAGCAACAGAGCCTACCATGAACCAAGACAATTTTGTGACTTGTGATTTATTGGATGCCAATCCTGAGTCGCAAGTGTGTCTGCCAAATATCGAAGGCAAGTCGTTTTATAGCTTTGGTGGCAAAGATCGGTTTTGCGGTGAGATTGTGACGGTTAAGTGTTTTGAAGACAACAGCCGTGTCAAGTCACTATTAAACAGCGATGGTAAAGACAATAAGGGCAATGGAAAGGTGCTGGTGGTCGATGGTGGTGGCTCGATGCGCTGTGCGCTGCTCGGCGATATGATTGCCCAGTCAGCGATTGATAATGGTTGGGCTGGGGTCATCGTGTACGGCTGTGTCCGTGATGTTGATGATATGGCACAGATGGATATCGGTGTCATGGCGCTTGGCTGTATCCCGCGTAAATCGACGCGCCGTGACGAAGGCCAAACCGATCTCGAGATTAGCTTTGGGGATTTGACCCTAAATTCAGGCATGTTTGTCTATGCAGATAACAACGGCATTATAGCGAGCGACAAGCCTCTGCTTTAAGCCTAATGCTAAGCCTAGCCCAACCATTAATATAAAATCTCGGCTTAAGCGTCGAGGTTTTTGTGCGTGATGTGCTGAGTGACAAACCGTTACGGCATAAATTTTGGTAATTGAATAAATATTCGTATAATAGCTTTCTGACTCTTAACTTTGATCTTATCCTCTATGCCTATCACTGCTTTGACTGACGCGTTTGACCCTATTAACCAGCAGTTGTTTCCTATCGCTCATGCCGAGCGGCGCTGGCTGACCCCTGTTTATGGTGCGGTCAGTAGTCTATGGCTGGTAAGCTTGATGCAAGCGTTGGTATGGGATGTATCCGAGCGTCTAAAAGTAGTGGTAACGCGCGATCAAAACCAGCTCAATCAGATAGAAACCGAGCTGGCGTTTTGCGGCGTCGATGCCTATGTGTTTCCTGATTGGGAGACGCTGACCTACGATGAGCTGTCCCCGCATCAAGACATCGTCAGCGAGCGTATCAACCTATTGACCGATATGCCCACTAAAGGCGTGCTGCTCATCTCGGTGCAGGCGCTCATGCATCGGGTCGCCCCGCCAAGCTGGCTGATAGGGCAGCATTTTGATTTGAGTGTCGGTGATCGCTTTGATATCAATACCCAGCGCGAGCTGCTTGCAAAGGCAGGCTACCGTGCGGTCGAAAACGTCTTTGAGCCAGGCGAGTTTGCGGTACGCGGTAGTATTGTCGATATCTTTGCCATGGGGCAGCCATTTCCGCTACGTTTAGACTTGTTTGATGATGAAATCGAAACCATTCGCTTTTTTAATCCGCAGACGCAGCGTACGCTGACCGTCGACGATCTAAAAAACATGATGAGTGGTAATGACAGTAGCATCGGCAAAGAGTCACTATCGCTACTGCATAAACTGCCTGATATCTCAAAACCTGTTCAGCAGTTTCAGATACTACCTGCCAAAGAGTTTCCGCTTGATGAAGGGCGTGAGACGTTTCGGACCAACTTTGCAGCGATGTTTCCTAATACCAGTAGTCGCAAGTCTGAGCTGCATAAAGATGTGATGGCGGGTATCGCCAGTAGCGGGCTTGAGTACTATCAGCCATTGTTTTTTGATTTGGATGACTGGCAAGCTGACAGCAGCTTGTTTGCTTATTTGCCAGATGACGCTCTGTTTATCATCGATGAGCGAATCCACGAAACACAAGCGGATTATTGGTCGCAGATTCAGCGCCGTTATGAAGAGCGCAGGCACGATATCGACAAACCTATTGTCGCCCCAGAATTGTTATATTTATTATCAAATACCTTAAACGAGCATCTTAACCACTATCCGCGAGTGATGCTCAGTGCGCATGAGACGCGCGCGGCGAGAGACAATGATGCCTCATCGACCGCACAGGCTGCCTCTAATCGGCAAGGGTTGGTCACACTCACGGCGCAACAACCGCCGCAGCTGGCGGTCAATCACCAAAAAGCAGAACCGTTGGCCGATTTGCTAGAGTTTTTGCTACAGCAAGCACAAACAGCGACGCCGGTGCTGATCGTTGCCGAAACAGCAGGGCGCCGTGAGATTTTGATAGAGCTGTTTAAGGGTAAGATAGACACCAAAGCGTATGATAGCTTTGAAGCGTTTTTGGCCGCTGATAAGGTCACAACCCTTAATGATCATAACTTGCCGCAGGTAGGGCTGACGGTGGCGCCTATCGAGCGCGGGGTGTATATTCCTGAGCGTTTGGTGGTGATCAGTGAGACTCAGCTGTTTGGTAGGCAAGTGCTACAAACACGTCGTCGCCGCCAAAGCGGGGTGTCAGAAGAGTTTTTGGTCAAAAGCGTCACAGAGATCACCGAAGGCAGTCCAGTGGTGCATATCGAGCATGGTATCGGCCGCTATAATGGGCTGATTACTTTAGATGTGGGCGATGGCGAGCAAGAATTTATTCATCTAAAATACGCGGACGACGCCAGTATTTATGTACCCGTTGCCAATTTACAAATGATCAGTCGCTACAGCGGCGGTGACCCTGCGCTTGCGCCACTTCACAAAATAGGTAGCGGCAAGTGGGACAAAGCCAAACAAAAAGCGCTGGAGCAAATCCACGATGTCGCCGCTGAGCTGCTCAATATGCAAGCAAGGCGTGAGGCCAAAGTCGGTATTCACTTCAAGATTGACCCTTCACAATACGAGCTGTTTGCCAGTCAGTTTGCCTTTGAAGAGACCGCCGATCAGGCCAATGCTATCCATGCGGTGATGGAGGACATGAGACAAAACCAGCCGATGGATCGCCTCATTTGCGGTGATGTGGGTTTTGGCAAGACAGAAGTGGCGATGCGCGCGGCGTTCATTGCGGTCAGTGCCGGCTATCAAGTGGCGGTATTGGTGCCAACGACGCTGCTGGCAGGTCAGCACGAAGATAATTTCCGCGACCGTTTTGCCGATTGGCCAGTACGTATCGAGACACTATCGCGTTTTGGTGGCAAAAAGCATCAAGATACGGTATTGGCAGACCTTGCCGCGGGTAAGGTCGATATTGTCATTGGCACGCATAAACTTCTGCAACCTGATGTGAAGTTTTCTAATTTAGGCTTGATGATCGTTGATGAAGAGCACCGCTTTGGTGTGCGCCATAAAGAGCGTATCAAAGCCATTCAGACCGATGTAGATAGTATGTCGATGACAGCGACGCCGATTCCTCGTACGCTTAATATGGCACTATCTGGCATGCGTGATATGTCGATTATCGCCACGCCGCCTGCTCGTCGTCTGGCGATCAAAACCTTTGTCATGCAAAAGACCGATGCCTTGATGAAAGAGGCTATCTTGCGTGAGCTATTACGCGGCGGGCAAGTCTACTTGCTGCATAATGATGTGGCGAGCATTGAGCGCATGGCAGAGACGATACGTGAGCTGGTGCCCGAGGCTAGAGTAGGGGTCGCGCATGGGCAGATGCAAGAGCGCCAGCTTGAGCAGATTATGGAGCAGTTTTATCATAAAAAGTTCAATGTGCTGGTGTGTTCGACCATCATCGAGACCGGTATCGACGTACCAAATGCCAATACCATCATTATTGAGCGCGCGGATAAGTTTGGTCTGGCGCAGCTGCATCAGCTGCGAGGCCGCGTAGGTCGTAGTCATCATCAGGCGTATTGCTACTTGCTCGTGCCATCTATCAAAGGCCTAAAAGGCGATGCCAAGCGCCGTCTGCACGCCATTGAACGCGCCAATACATTGGGAGCAGGCTTTATGCTGGCGAGTGAGGATTTGGAGATTCGCGGGGCAGGTGAGATACTGGGCAAGCAGCAAAGCGGTAACATGCAAGCCATTGGCTTTAGCTTGTATATGGATATGCTAGAGCGTGCGACAAAGGCCATCAAGGCGGGCAAAGAGCCTGATTTGAATACCCCATTGTCACTTACCAGTGAGATCAATCTGCATAGCTCAGCGCTGATACCAGAAGAATACTTGCATGATGTGCATCAGCGTTTGCTATTTTATAAGCGCATCAGTAATGCTGATGATTTTGAGGCGCTCACCGATATCCGTACCGAGATGATTGATCGTTTTGGCACACTGCCAGATCAGACCAAGCATTTATTTGCCATCCATAGACTGCGTATACAGGCCGAGCCATTGAAGATCAACAAAATCGATGCCAATAGTAGCAGCATGACGTTAGAGTTTGCTCCTGATACGCCAGTTGACGCCTTGGCAATTATCCAGCTTATTCAAAAAGATGGACAGCGCTACCGGATGAATGGCGCCTCTGGCATTCGCTATCAAGATGCCAATAAGCTGGCCACGCCGCAGCAACGCGTGACTGTGCTTGAGGAGTTGCTGCGCTACTTTAGCGAGCATATGGTGGCAGAGCTCGCTTAGCGCTTTGAGTGACGCCAGTCATCGTATCAAGCGCCCCATCTACTAGGTAGCAGCACAGTAAAACAGTAGCCAATCTATTAAGGCGCTATTTTATCTACTGGATAACTGATAAAATAGCAGATACTCTGTGTCTGCTCTATGGCCTATAGCGTCCGATAGATCTTGGTCACCCTTTGTTTAGTATTTAAGCGTTATCCCCTTCATAACAAGAGAACCGTCATTATGTTCCAACTTCATCATAAACTTGCAGCCGACAGTTTTTTGGTGGGAGATTTCCCATTATCGACCTGCCGTTTAATCAATGATTGTCAGTTTCCTTGGTTGATATTGGTGCCACGTGTCTCTGGTATCAAAGAATTGTATGAGCTGTCTGAGGCCGACCAAGCGCAGTTTTTGCGTGAGTCGAGCTGGTTGTCCAGCCAACTTGCCAAGACTTTTCAGGCTGACAAGATGAACGTGGCTGCGCTGGGCAATCAAGTACCGCAGCTTCATTTTCATCATATCGTTCGTTATCAAAACGATATGCAGTGGCCCAACCCAGTGTGGGGCGTCCCTGCTGTACCTTACACCAAAGAAGTACTGGCGCAGATGCAGCAAACTTTGATGATGGCGCTGCGTGGTCATCATCAAATGCCGTTTGATTGGCAGATGCAATAGGTCTTTTAGCAATAAGCCTTTGGTAATAAACGGTTAAATACGCATAGGCGTGAGCGTTTGTCTGTAAGCATAGCTCTCTGTGCTAATGAGTTTATTGTACGGCTATATGAAAAATATTTTACATTTGTCTGTCAGTCGTTATATTAGAGTGTAAGTTGGCTAAATGGATATAGCCAGCTTGTCAGCTCAGTGTCTTTGCTGTGTCACATCAGAGTAGATGCGGTGCGGTGCGAAGTGCTGAGACCTTCAATTTTAAATCAGGATTGTTTGATTTAAGATTTCACTCTATGTTAAGGACAACAAATGGCTACTTCCTCTATCTCACCACCCACGCCACGACGACCTACTATGTTGTTTCTCTCGATTTATACCGCGTTACTGGGTATGACGGCCTGTGAAACAGACTCTACTGAGCCTACCGCCATGTCGCCCGCGGCGACACAAACCATCACGACTGATGCTGATCCATCTAACCGCTCTATTACGTCAAACTTTAGCGCCAGCGCTGCTGCTAAATCGGTCGCGCCCCGTTACCTTGTCGGTACTGGTAAAGCCGACATCACAGGAGCTGCGGCCGAAACGGGCATGTTTGGCTATGCTGCAGGTCAGGTGGTGCAGGGTATCAATGATCGTCTATATTCTCATGCTTTTATTGTCGGCGAAGCGGATAGCAATGCAGGCAACCGAGTTGTCTATGTCTCAGCGGATATGGGAGCGATGTTTACCGCGGTCAAGCTTGAGGTCATCAAACGCTTGCAAGCAGATTTTGGCGACTTGTATAACGACGATAACGTGATGCTTGCCGCCACACATACTCACGTGGGAAATGCTGGCTACTCGCATCGGCAGCTGTATCAAATCGCCAGCACGGACGACACACTAGCGGGCTATAGTCAGCAAAACTTCAACGCTATCGTCGGCGGAATAGTCACTTCGATGTTACCAAAGTAGGGAAGTCGCTACGGCGGTGTTTCGCGCAGCGCACCCCAAAAACAACCTACGTACCGAAGACAGCTTTCTTAAGGTGCAGCGTTACCAAGATGGTCAATGGGTGGACTATCTGAGCGACCGTGACTTTGAGACCACCTACACGTGGCAACGAGAAGGAGCGGCCTATAGCAAAGCGATTATCGATTGGCGCATCAGTGCCGATACGCCAGCAGGGACCTATCGACTGACCCATGCTGGCGACTGGAAAAGCGGCTGGACAGGCAAGATTAAGCCTTACTCTGGTGCCTCAAGCAGCTTTAGGGTGCAGTAAGACAGCCAAGTACCAAGTAAGGCTATAAACTTGCTTATTATGGCTTGCTCATTAAGTGACCAACGGTAGGGTTTTGCGTATCAGTAACGTGGGTTTTATAAAAATGAAAACGTATAATAGTCTTTCAGCTTGCCTTATACCAAACCTAAAGTGTCATCGGTGCTGGCGAGGTGTGGTAGTCGGCTAAGGGTTTGTCTGCCTGTTGCTTGGGTTTTGAAAATAGTATGCTCATAACGACATTAACTGTCATAGTGCTATCTTCCTTCTCCTAATATTTATCGATCGTCTGCTTTATTAAGCGAACACTTCATATGCCTCTTTTAGATACGTTGAGACCGAAATTTTCATCGCAGACGAGTGGTATCTATCGATTCGACTATCCAGAAGTGTTTGTCTTGATCCTAACGGTTGTGCTTCTTGCCCTGCATTTTGACTTTAGTGCCACCTCGATGGCACTGCTGATCGTCGTTAGCCTGCCAAGCTTGCTGATTTTGATATATAACTATCGCCGTCAGACCAGTTTTTGGACCTCCAATATCGTCATTATTTTACTGTCTGCAGTCATAGGTTCGATACAGCTGTGCACGGTCATGTCGATCAGTCTGGCAGCTTTGATTGCGCTACGTATTATTATTAGTAGTCCTGAAAACCAAATTAGACTGGTCATTGTCTCGATAGTGACTGTGATTGTTTTTTATTATGTCAGCGTGATTTTAAACAGCACGCAGATGGACTGCCATGACAGTTGGCTGACGCCAGTGGTGCTACTGTCCAGTATGGCGGTGATGTTGTGTCAGTTTCGTTATGTGTATCAAAAGTACATGGGTCACCAACAGCGCGCGCAGCAAGCGGTAGGGCGTTTGAGTACCATGGTTTCAGTCATCAATAAGCTGACCCGTTTTGTGCCACCGCAGATTTGGGAGCCTATTGTAAAAACAGATGCGCCCGTTAGTGTGTCAAACAAACGTGCTAAGCTGACGATTATGTTTTCGGACATTGTGGGTTTTACAGAGCTGTCTGATAGTTTAAGCTCGGACAATCTGGCAGATATTTTAAATACCTATATGCACTGCATGACGGTCATCGCCAATAAGCATGGCGCTGTGCTTGATAAGTTCGTCGGCGATGGGATGGTGTGTTTTTTTGGAGAGCCTAGCAGTCAAGGTGCGCGTCAAGATGCGCTTGACTGTGTGGCAATGGCGCTAGATATGCGCCGTGAGATGCGTACCCTGAGACATAAGTGGCGGCTAATGGGTTTTGCAGGGCTGTATATACGCGTTGGTATCACGACAGGCTATTGTCATGTCGGCAACTTTGGTAGCAATAATCGCTTGAGCTATACATTGATTGGCAAAGAGGCCAATCTCGCGGCGCGGCTGGAGAGTAGCGCGGGCAAAGATGAGATACTCGTCAGCGAAAGTACTTATGATTATGTTTGCCACAATTATGAATGTCAGCATGCAGGTGCGTTTCAGCTAAAAGGCTTCGACGAAAAAGTCAATGCTTGGCAAGTCCTCGATCCTGACGCCAATAAAGGTCAGCTATCAAAATGGGTGGACCATACGTTACCAGGATTTAATTTGCATCTAAATTTCAAAGACATGAAAGATCAAGACTATCAAGACATCCGAGAGCGTCTAAACCTCGCTCTCGAGCGTATCGAACAAGAGCAAGAAAAAGTAGCAAATGCTATTGCAGCAGAGAGCCAGCGTCATAACGATCAATAGCGACTCTTTTACTGATTTGACATTTGTATGACCATATTTAACTTCATACTTAATATGTCAGCTCGTCCGTGAGCAGACAAAAACGCCAACCATGATACGCAGTCATCGTTGGCGTTTTATGATGGCTTTGACTATATGTTATTAGTGGTATGTTATCAGTGGTTTTCTTTAGCATGGTTGAGCGTGTATTTGGGAATCTCGATGGTCAAGTCGTCGTCTTCTAGCATCACCTGACAAGACAAACGTGAGTCTGGCTCCAGCCCCCAAGCACGGTCTAAAAGATCCGCTTCGATATCGTCCATCTCATCTAGGCTATTAAATCCTTTACGCACCACCACATGACAGGTGGTACAGGCTTTTGACATCTCACACGCGTGCTCTATCTTAATACCTTTTTCTAGTAGGGCTTTGCATAGGTTCTGGCCAGCTTCTAGCTCGACTTCAGTGCCTTCGGGGCAAATCTCATGATGAGGTAATACGGTAATCTTTGGCATAAATTATCTGTCCGGTGCTAATCAATTAAAAAATAAAAACTCAAAAATATATCAGGTCTGTTACACGTCATCACATCTATTATGGCTAAGCCGTATCTAGATAAATTCTATACGCGTTTTTACCAATCTTGAGCGCTGGTACCTGCCATGCTGGCCTTGACGCTTTGATTCATAATACGAGCAGCAAATGCATCGCTATGCGGTTTGAGCTTGGCTTGTTCGGCTTCAATGAGAGTGAGATCATCGGTGCTTAGTGCCGTTTGTAGTGCTTGTGTTTGCTGCGTTAGAGCTTGCTGTTCATCAGAGGTCAATAAGGCTGCAAACTCTTGCAGCGCAGACTGTAGCGCCAATACTTCGCGTTCTGCTTCTACTTTGGTCTCGATTAAAGAGCGTGCATTTTTATCTTCTTCAGCGTGCTCAAACCCCGCCATAAGCAATTGCTCTTTTTGCTCATCTGACAAGCCATAAGAAGGCACAATCTCAATTTTGCTTTCTGTCTTGGTGGTGGTTTCTTGCGCGCTGACTGTCAATTGACCATTGGCATCAATGCTAAAGGTGACCTCGATACGGGCAAAGCCCGCTTTCATCGGCGGGATGCCATATAATTCAAAACGTCCAAGCGAACGGCAGTTTTCGACAGTTTCGCGCTCGCCTTGAACCACATGAATCACCATGCCTGTCTGACCGTCCTGATAGGTGGTAAATACTTGGCGTTTTTTGACAGGGATAGGGGTATTACGTGGGATAAGTACTTCAACTAGGCCGCCCATGGTCTCAAGACCGAGTGACAAAGGAGTGACATCTAATAATAAAAGTGTGTTGTCGCTATCGCCATTGACCAGCTGATGCGCTGTTTGTGCAGCACCTAAGGCGACGACTTCATCTGGGTTTAAGCGGCAAAGTGGCTGCTTGCCAAAAAACGTGCTCACCACTTGTTGCACAGCTGGCATACGGGTTGAGCCGCCCACCAAGATGACTTCATCTAAATCATCAATAGATAGCTTGGCATCGCGTAATACCTGTTCGCAGACGCTAAGCGTACGGCGATTGACAGGCTCGGCAATGGTCAACAAATCGTCACGGCGTAAGGTGCCTTGATAAGAGTGGTCGTTGACCGTAATGTCGATAGCGACCTGCTCGGCGTCCGTCAAAGCTTGCTTATATGCTTTGGCTCGCTGGGCAAGGATTGACTTGTCGTGCCGACTGACGTCTTTTGGGTCGATACCTAATTGTTTGATCAACCAGTTGGTCAGCAAGCGGTCGATATCATCACCGCCTAACGCACTGTTACCGCCAGTTGCTAAGACTTCAAAAACCCCATCAGTGAGCTTTAAGATAGAGACATCAAAGGTACCGCCACCCAAATCATAAATTAAGTAATGGCTTTGCGTGTTATCTTGAGTAGGCTTATCAAGGCCGTAGGCGACAGCGGCTGCCGTGGGCTCATTTAACAGACGTAGCACATTGATACCAGCAGCTTGTGCGGCATCCTTGGTCGCTTGGCGCTGCGCCTCATCAAAATAAGCGGGAACAGTGATCACTGCCCCTTCGATGCTGTCGGCAGGTAATGCGCTTGCGGCGCGCTGCTCGAGGGCGGCTAGGATACGTGCTGAGACTTCGACAGGGGACACCTTACCTTGGGCGGTGACAAAAGCTGGCATGTCGTCTGCATTACCACTTAACTCATAAGGATGAGAGAACTTAATATCCGCTTGACTACGACCCATAAAGCGCTTGGCAGATACGATGGTGTTTTTTGGGTCATCGGCCAAATGCGCTAAGGCATCATATCCTACCATGGGTTTGCCAGTGCTGGGGTAGTAGACGACAGAGGGCAGCAACGTATCGTTGTCAGCGCCTGCCTCTAAGACTTGCGCTTTGCCTGAGCGTACGACTGCGACCAGTGAGCGTGTGGTGCCAAGGTCGATACCTAGACCAAAACGATGCTGATGAGGTTGGGCACTTTGATTGGGTTCGGCAATTTGCAATAAAGACATAAAATCACTCAAAGATAAAATAAATAAAGGAAATGGCGCAATTATGATGACGAATTACGATGACGAATGATGATAAATATCAATCTTTAAATTTACATATTGAAGGTATGTTTATCTAGACACCCTAAACATATAAATCATCGTCATCAGAGTGCTCAGTACTGGCGACTTCATCGAGACCAGTCGTCACATCGGCATTGAGTTTTACCAAAAACTTAAGCTTTTGGGTGGCATCAATCGCGGTCTGCCAGTCTTGCTTTTGATAGGCACTGCTAAAGCGCTCAGACTGTTTGCTCAGACGAGTGGTAATCTGGGGTTGTAGCTGCGCAAGCGTTGTCCGATCCTTATCTTCGATCGCTTCATCTAGATCGATACGCATCTGCATGGCGTCTTCTAAAAAATCTAAATCGGCAATTGAGTGCTCAAGATTATGAGCCTGATTTGCCATCTCTAATAGGTAGCCGGCGCGGCTATCAGGAGTCTTTAAGGTTTGGTATGCTTGATTTATCAGTGCTGAAGCTTGCTCTGATTGCTGTTTGGCCTCCGTCACACTCGTCACGTCTTTTGTGCTATCTACCATCAGATTATCAGGGTGATAGCGTTTTTGTAGTAGACGTAACTGTTGATCCAGACGGGCCTGATCAATCTCAAACTGAGCGGGCTGCTCAAATAGAGCAAAAAAGTTATCAAACTGTGCTTCTGCGGTGATGTCTGTCATATCATACGCCTTGCTTTTATTTATTATAAAGTGTCTGAGATACCAGTGCTTATCATATCCAGTGGGCTATCAAGCGCCAGATTGGGTGATGTATAGCCTACCAACTGAATAATAGAAATGTTGCAAACGACATTTTTTATCAAAATACAACATGCTTAAAGGCCAGTAGGCCTCAGTCATAATGATGGCCAATGGGCCAATGGCTAAGAGTGGGCAACTTTAAACAGTAAACGACTCACCGCAACCACACTCGCCTTTTTGGTTGGGGTTGGTGAACTTAAAGCCTTCATTTAAGCCTTCTTTTTCATAATCCATCAATAAGCCGTCTAAATAGACCAAGCTTTTCGGATCGATAAAGATGCTCACACCGCGGCTTTCATAACGTGTGTCATTGTCATCAGGAGTGTCTACAAACTCCAAGACATAGGCCAAGCCTGAACAGCCTGCGGTACGAATGCCCACACGGATACCTTCGCCTTTGCCGCGATTGTCCAAAAACTCTCGAACATGCTGGGCGGCGCGTTCTGTCATTTCAATCATGCCAACTCCCATTGACTATCAATAATAAAGATATCTTTCAATATGATGTCATCGACCATAAAATCAATGACGGCTATTAATAACGAATATGAGACTAGTAGCAAATCTACCAGACTTATGTGTTTGCGCCAGTTAGAAAATAAAAGGTGACAATTACAGTAGCGTTATTGTCACCTTTATGGCGTCAGTAGCAATCCATTAGAGTTTTACTGACGCCTTGCTAATAAAACAATGCATACGGCCAATAAGCTTAGCTGGTTGCTTCTTCAGCGGTACCATGCTTGCCTTTATAGTCGCTAATAGCCGCTTTGATGGCGTCTTCTGCGAGTACAGAGCAATGCACTTTTACTGGTGGTAATGCCAATTCTTCAGCGATGTCCATATTTTTAATCTCGCCAGCTTGGTCCAAGCTTTTGCCTTTTAGCCACTCGGTGACAAGTGAGCTTGAGGCAATCGCTGAGCCGCAGCCGTACGTTTTAAAACGTGCATCTTCGATGATACCGTTATCATCTACTTGGATCTGTAGGCGCATCACATCGCCACACGCTGGGGCACCGACCATACCTGTACCAACGTTTTTGGCGTTTTTGTCAAGATTGCCGACGTTGCGTGGGTTTTCGTAATGATCAATAACTTGGTCACTATAGGCCATGGGGTTTTCTCCTAGTTAGGGGATGAGCGATAGATTGTTTACTATGTATCCGTCGCTCATCGATAATTGGGGTCAAACGCTTACTGTAATTGTCTGATCAATCGTTTTATAAATATTTAAAACAAAGCGCGCAAAGGCGATTTGTTTGGTAAATGTTAGTGCTCAGCCCATTCTACTGAATCTAAATCCACACCTTCTTGATACATATCCCAAAGTGGTGATAGGGCGCGCAGTTTCTCAACCGCTTCGTGCATTTGTTTGATCACACGGTCAATGTCTTCTTCGGTAGTATAACGGCCAAAGCTGAAGCGGATTGAGCTGTGAGCCAACTCATCTGGACGACCAATAGCACGTAATACATATGATGGCTCAAGCGTCGCAGACGTACAGGCCGAGCCTGATGAAACAGCTAAGTCTTTTAGCGACATCATCAATGACTCGCCTTCAACAAAGTTAAAGCTAATGTTTACAATGTTTGGCACGCTATTCTCAAGATCACCATTTAGGTAGATCTCTTCGATATCTTGCAGGCCATCCCATAGTTTTTGGCGGAGCTTGGCAACGTGAGCATGATCCTCTTCAAAGCGCTCATTGGCTAGGGCAAATGCCGCTCCTAAACCTACGATTTGATGCGTCGGCAATGTACCTGAGCGCATACCACGCTCATGACCACCACCATGCTGCTCAGCTTTTAGGCGAATGCGCGGCTTACGGCGGACAAACAATGCGCCAATCCCTTTAGGGCCATAGACTTTGTGTCCTGAGAAACTCATCAAATCAATTTTCATTTCTTCAAGATTGATTTTTACTTTACCGACAGACTGCGCGCCATCGACATGGAAAACCACGCCAGCGTCACGAGTGATTTCACCAATCGCTGCGACATCGGTGATGGTACCAAGCTCATTGTTTACCATCATCAGTGATACCAAAATCGTATCGTCACGTAATGCATCTTTTACTTGCTCTGGCAAAATAAGACCCGTACCGGCTTGTGGCTCTAAGTAAGTAATCTCAAAACCTTCTTGCTCAAGCTCACGGCAGGTATCTAAAACTGCTTTGTGCTCAATTTTACTGGTAATGATGTGCTTGCCGCGCGATTGATAAAAGTGCGCCGCGCCTTTGATGGCAAGGTTGTCGGATTCAGTCGCACCAGAGGTAAAGACGATTTCACGCGGATCAGCATTGATGACTTCAGCTACTTGCTGACGCGCGGTTTCTACGGCTTCTTCTGCTTGCCAGCCGTAGCCGTGCGAGCGCGAGGCTGGGTTACCAAAGATGCCATCTACAGTCAGATACTCGCTCATCTTAGCAGCTACTGATTTAGCAACTGGCGTGGTGGCGGCATAATCTAAATATATAAGGTTGTTATGTTGGCTCATGCTGGGTTTGCCTCGCTGTTCGATAGGGTAATGGTATTAATGTCTTTTATAGAAACTTCTTTGGTGGAGGTGTGCTGTCGTTCTGAGACGGACTGCACATTTTCCATATCTAATAATTGCGCTAATGTTATGTTTTTCAAGTACTGCTCGATATGATTGGACAATGCACACCATAGATCATGGGTTAAGCACATTGTACCACCTTGGCAGTCGCCACGTCCTTCACACTGCATCGCATTAACCGACTCATCGACCGCAGATATGATGCTCATCACATCTATCTCGTTTAGCGGTTTGGCTAAGTAATAACCACCAGCGGCACCACGTATACTGGTGACAAGCCCACCTTTGCGTAGTTTGGAAAATAACTGTTCGAGATAAGAGATAGATATTGATTGCCGTTTCGCGATATCAGATAAAGATACCGCACTATCTTGTTGGCTGGTTTGTAGCGCCAAATCTAGCAATGCGGTCACGGCGTATCTGCCTCGAGTAGTCAAACGCATGTGTTATCTCCAAACTTATATATCATTTTTATTTAACAACGATCTTAGTAAGAGACTCTCTACCAAAGCGAAAGATAAAAAAGGCAAAACCTCTGCCATGCTCAAATAAAAGTCATCTACTAAGTGGTGTCTTATCGTCGTTAAACAACAGATGGTCAACCCGATGTGTGCAACGATTAAGCCAATTATACTTAATCCTGAGTAATTTAGTCAAGATTAAAGTATGGTTGAATGGTTAATCAAGCTGATGGCTATGATTGATAAAAACAATGATGCATAAAAGCAATGATGGATAATAATCAAGAGTAAAAACAAATGAGGAGTAAAGATATAGTGGGTGCACTATAAAACAAACCCAGTGTTATAGGTATAAATGCCGTAAAGCTTCAAAAGTAAGCAGCGCGCAAGAAAAGTTGATACCAGTCGCATACGGCATAATAGCTGCATTTTTTTGGTTTAGGATTAACGATACTTGATAAAAGGCAAGGTAGGAGAAGGTAGGGTGACAGCAATAGATATCTAGGCTGTATTTTTGATATGGCACCCTACTGTTTGATGACTGGTCAGTAGCTTGTTAAAGATGCCACCATAAAGCGACTAATAGACTTCTCAATGATACCTGTCGATTTTATTGCTTCGTTTAGTGGACTCGTTTAATTTATTAATAATGCGATAATCGCGCCAATCATGACAAGCAGGGCGACGACAGTCACAATCGTCAGTGTTTTTTGTTTGCTTTGTAGCTCTTTGACCGTGGTTTCAAGCTCGCGGTTTTTGATGGTTAAGGTGTTAATTTGCGTTTGCTGCTCTTTGATACGCAGTTTGTAGCTTTCCTTTTTTTCTGCCATCTCCGCTTCAGTGGGCTTAGATTTGCCTTTACTGCCTTTGAACTTTTTCACCAGTCCTTGGATGAGGCTGCCTAGACCCAATTGCATGATAAATTGCTTGACCAACTGTACTTGCACTGACTCCCCGCGCATTTGTAGCTTTTCGGTGCTTTCGCTATCGTGAGTGGTGATGGCGTTGATGACTTGGATACTGT
The DNA here is from genome assembly GCF_904846595.1 of Psychrobacter sp. HII-4. Lineage (NCBI taxonomy): Bacteria > Pseudomonadati > Pseudomonadota > Gammaproteobacteria > Moraxellales > Moraxellaceae > Psychrobacter > Psychrobacter sp. HII-4. The sequence goes on from NZ_CAJHBJ010000003.1 coordinate 172,154, forward strand.
AGGCATTGATGACGACATCAGGCTCACTACGGCCTATCGGCAATTGCGCGTCTAATAATACGCCTTTGGTACTAAAGGTGGCAAAAACTTCTACATGGGGGAGGTACAAGCGCAGCGCGACGACAGTACCTTGCTTGGCTAAAGGATAAGCTGCTTTACGTAATTCAGGATCTAGGCGTAACAGTAAGGTCAATGCTGACTCGATGAACACCAAAAAGATATTGAGAAAAGAGTGAGATAACGTAGAACGCTTCATGTAGATAATCCGTGGTTATTTTAGTAACGTGTCGTAAAATGAGGATTTGATCGATAAAAAACAATTTAAAAATCAAGATACACCCAAAATATGCGATTATATTTTGCTTATAGTAACGTCTTTATAATAAAAAGTAACGCAAGTTTCTGACTCTTGGCAACCTTTGTGTCAAGTGTATTGATAAGTCGATATTTTTTGTGCTATTTTCGGCTTTGGCTGCCTGTTGTCTTAGAGCCAGTAGTGGCTTGTTGATGACTCATTAGTATTTTTAAGCTAAGGATAGGTTCAAATACTATAGTGAGAGCAATTTACTGGACAAAACACTGGGTAGTCAAGCTGTCTAAGGTAAGTAGTGAGCTGATAAAAAATTGCAGGGGTTTTGCGTAACATTGAGTGTCAAATACGTAGTAAGCGGCACAAAAATATGTAAAATCGCTTGCGCTCCTTATGCGGCCTTGATATAAAGACGATAACAAAGCGAAACCTGTTAATACGCAAGTCAGGTAGTTTTTATTGCTTAAGTGCTATGAGAGCGTTACAATACCTGGCGTGAGCGTGTATTATCCCCCTTAAACTTGAAGGAAATTTTATGAATAAGTCAGAATTGATTGATAGCATCGCAGAAAAAAGTGGTCTGAACAAAACCCAAGCTGGCGATGCACTAAACGCTGTTATGGAAAGTGTTGGTGAAGCTTTAGAAGCTGGCGACAGCATCTCTTTGGTTGGTTTTGGTACTTTTAGCGTAAAAGACCGCAAAGCACGTACTGGCCGTAACCCTAAGACTGGTGAAGAGCTAAACATCCCAGCAAGCAAAGTACCAAGCTTTAAAGCTGGTAAAAACTTAAAAGAGCGCTTAAACTAAGCCTTTGTTAAGATAGTACTTTTTAAGACTATATAAGGTATAGACCACTATAAAACTACGGCCACCTATTAGGCAGAGACTAAAATTGGATACAAGATACGTATAAATGCAGTGTCTGTAGGCCGTAAAAAGATAGAAGGTCGCTCATGGATTTGCTTATTATTTAAGCCATGAGCCAAATAGCAAAAAGCACCTAATATTTAGGTGCTTTTTTTATTGCGATAGTTTGTATCAGACATCATGAATATTTTGAGTCTGTCTTAAAAATCACGTATCATAGGGCGCGCTGTAGATGTATTGTCTAAATCAAGATTGATTGATATCTCTTGGTTTTGCACCAAAACGCACACGCCCTTACTCATACCATTGCCGGCTTAGATAGTATCGTTACCACAGCGTCGATAGGCATAATATTACAATGGTTTTTCATCAACATAGGTTAATAAAGCAGAGATAACTATGGATAAATTGCGCGATTTTTTAAAAAGCTGGCCAGGTCGCATTTTATTGATTTTATGCCTGTCACCGCTTGCGCTATTAGGCGTCGAAAGCTACTTTGGCGGTAGTGTCGACCCAAACCAAGTCGCTCAGGTGGGTGAGGCAAGTGTGGGGCTGTCTGAGTATCAAGCTGCGGTAAATAACCGTCGTACCGAAATCTTAGAGCAAGTTGATGATGCCAGCCTCTTAAATGAGGATGTGCTACACGAGCAGGTGCTAAAAGGCCTTATAGATCGCACATTGTTAGAGCAGCAGGCAGGTAAGCTTGGGATGACGGTCTCTGATGACACCATCAACCGTTTGCTGCGTCAAGAAGAAGCATTTAAAGATGCGGACGGTAATTTTTCTAATGAGCAGTTTGCAAACTTTTTGCGCAATCGCGGTATGACAAAAAACCAGCTGTTTGCTGAGTTTCGCAATCAGTTAAGCCTCGATCAGCTCAATGCCAGTATCGTCGGTACTGCGATTTATCCGATGCAAGCGGTCAGTCAATTGATTGATTTGCAAATGGAGTCGCGCAATATCTGGCTCCATCGGTTTAATTGGCAAGACTATGCCGATCAAGTCGAGGTCAGCAAAAGCGATATTCAGGCTTATTATGATGCCAATAAAGACACACTAAAAAGTGCCGCGATGGTGGATTTGGCTTATATTCAACTAGACCCGCAAGCCATTCAGGTTGATGAGGTCACTGAAGCGGATCTACAGCAGCAGTATGAAGCGTATAAGCAAAGCCAAGCGGTGGTAGACGAGCGTAGAATCAGCCAAATACTCCTCACAGGTGACAACGCCAAGGCGCGTGCTGAAAAAATTCAGGCACGCTTAGACAAAGGTGAGTCGTTTGCCGCGCTTGCCAAAGCCGAATCCGATGATCCGTCAGCAGAGAACGGCGGCGATATCGGTCGTCTGAATACCTCGGTGTTTGGTAGCGATGCTGCTGCGGTCGAAAAAGCGCTTGAAGGCCTAAGTGTTGGGGATGTCACCGTACCTATCAAAACCAGCTTTGGCTATCAGATATTTACAGTGACCGAAGATAATGGTAGCAAGGTGCCAAGTCTGGAGAGCATGCGCGATGAGCTAACGGCGAAAGCAAAAGAGTACAAGCGTCAAGAGATTTATGCCGATAAAGTCACGGCCATTAATGATTTGGCGGCTGATGGTTTTAGTATCGAAGATATTGCTCAGCAAGAAAACGTCCCACTAAAACGCATCAAAGACTACCGTAAAGAAAATAACCAATCGGTCCTGTCACAGCCAGCTGTGCTCAAACAAGCCTTTGATGAATTTACCATTCAAGATCAGGCAGTAACCGCAGGTATCGAAGTAGGTAACAGCAAGGTGTGGGTACAACCGAGCAATTATCGTCCTACTAAAACCTTGTCTTTGTCAGCGGCGACGCCAAAAATTACGCAGATACTACGTCGCCAAAAAGCCACAGCATTGGCCCTAAAAGAAGCCAAAGCCATCGCTGCTAGTATCAAAACGCCAGCAGATATCAGCAAGCAGCCTGTAACACTGCAAGCGCTCGGTCAGATCAATCGTCAAACGACACAATTGACCGAAAAAGAGCGTGGTATGGCCTTTAGCCAGCAAGCTGATGATAACGCTGTGGTAGCTATCGCAGGCGAGACGGAAGTGGGTGCCAGCTTGTTGGTCGGTGACCGCATCAAAACGGAGCAGCAATCACCATTATCTGATGTGCAAAGAGCGCAAACGGCGGCTATTATTCGTGATAATTTAGGCCAAGATCAACTGCAAGATTACTTAGAGTATCTGCGGATGGTGTATCAGGTTGAGATTAACGACACCAACATGGCCAACGCGCAAGGTCGTTAAATACAAATCGTTAAATATCGATAATTGAGTCATCTTAAATGGCTTAAATGACGATAACCGCTCGCGCATAAAGACGTAAAAAAGTCACTGTATCAAAGACAGTGGCTTTTTTTAATCTGTAATTTAGCAATCAAAACCGACCCGCCTCATGCGCGCCGGCTCAGTTACAAAAGACTAGTGGCGGAAATGACGCATACCTGTAAACACCATGGCGATACCATGCTCATTGGCCGCTGCGATGGTTTCGTCATCGCGCATCGAGCCACCCGGCTGAATGATAGCAGAGATGCCGACATCCGCTGCATTATCGATGCCATCACGGAATGGGAAGAAGGCATCTGAGGCCATAACCGCGCCTTCGGTGGCAAGTCCTGCGTGTTCAGCTTTGATGGCGGCGATACGGGCTGAGTTGACACGGCTCATTTGACCGGCACCAACACCGATGGTGCGCTGAGCTTTGGCATAGACGATGGCGTTTGATTTGACATATTTTGCGACGTTCCAGCTAAATAGCAAGTCTGCAATCTGCGCCTCTGTTGGCTGTACATCGGTGACAATTTTTAGATCATTGGCAGTGATTAAGCCAAGGTCTTGTTCTTGTACGAGTAGGCCACCATTGACGCGCTTATAATCAAACTGAGCGTCGCGTTGGTCTGGTGCTGGCAGCTCGCCGCATACTAAGACGCGGACGTTTTTCTTGCTGGCTGTGATATCGAGGACGCCTTCTTCGATACTTGGTGCGATGATGACTTCGACGAACTGATTATCAATGATGGCTTTAGCCGCGGCTCGCGTCAAGGGACGGTTAAAGGCAATGATGCCACCAAAAGAAGACTCAGGGTCGGTACTAAAGGCCGTTTGGTATGCAGCAACTTGGTCTTGATCCACAGCCACGCCGCAAGGGTTAGCGTGTTTGACGATCACACAAGCAGGCGCGCTAAAGGCTTTGACACACTCCAGTGCGGCATCTGTATCGGCGATGTTATTATACGACAGCGCTTTGCCTTGCAACTGTGTGGCGGTCGCGATAGAGGCTTGCTGGCTCTTTAATGGGTGGTTTTCGACATAAAAAGCGGCATTTTGATGCGGGTTTTCACCATAACGTAAGTCTTGTGCTTTTTCGAGCTGCACGTTAAAAGTGCGTGGGAAGTTTTCTGGCTCCTGCGTGGCGCTGAGGCGGCTGCCCAAGAAGTTGGCAATCATACCGTCATACTGCGCGGTATGCTCAAAAGCTTTGACCGCTAAGTCATAACGCAGCGCCGAAGTCAGCTCAGTGCTGTCACCGAGAGCGGTAAGGACGCGCTCATAGTCAGCAGGGTCCGTGACGATACCGACATGGGCATGGTTTTTTGCTGCTGCCCGTACCATAGTAGGGCCGCCGATATCGATGTTTTCGATAGCATCAGCCATGGTCACATCGGCGCGCGCGATGGTTTGCGCAAATGGATATAAGTTTACCACCACCAGATCAATACGCTCGATTTGATGGTCACTCATGACGCCATCATCAGTCCCGCGGCGACCTAAGATACCGCCATGGATTTTAGGATGTAGTGTCTTGACGCGGCCGTCCATCATCTCAGGAAAGCCAGTATAGTCTGAGACCTCGGTTACAGCGACGTTATTTTCGGTGAGTAGCCGATACGTACCGCCAGTAGATAACAAACCAAAGCCTGCTTTGATGAGACCTTGAGCAAATTCAACGATATTGGATTTATCAGAGACTGATAATAAGGCGAGTGGGGTTGTACTCATAAAAAAAACTTCCATAAAAAAAGCCCGACATCAACGTCTGGCAAGGTGATAACGACAATGGTGGCAGATAACCTCAAAAAAACTGAGATCATCACCGCTCAATTGCCCTGCATAATGATTGTCAATCAAAATAGATAGGCGCATATAGCTGATGCTACATTAAGTCATAAGTTTTGAGTTTTTTGCGTAGTGTACCGCGATTTAGCCCGAGGATTTGGGCGCATTTGGTTTGATTGCCGCGCGTTTGTTCGAGGACGACCGACAGTAGCGGTTCTTCAACTTGTCTTAAAATCAGCTCGTATAAGTCGGTTGGCACCTCATCACCTAACAAGGCAAAGTACTGGCGCACCACACGCTCAACATGTACACGCAGTGGCTCATGAGCAGTGTCGGTATGGGGTTTGGAGTAGTCGGCAGGATGCTCAGAGCTGGTAGCAAAATGGTGGGCATTATGCTGTGCATGAGGTGCCATAAGATAAAGTCCTTGGGTTAGAGAAAATCAAACCATCAGATATCAGGGTATTATATCAAATTAATGGCCTTTGGCGCTGATAGATTCGAGGTTATATCCGATACCCAGTTATCAAATACATGACCATCAAGTCGCTCAATGAAGCGTTATTTTTCGTAGTATCTGTCAGCGTAGCTAAAACATACCTTAACCATTTGATAAACACAGGCCTTAATACAAAGGCGTTATCTGAACGTCGCGAATCTGAGTATTGGCCACAGGGATGGTAAACAATAACTGCTGCTGACTATTGGCGGCGAGTTGTTTTTGCTTGCTTAATAAGTAATCTGCTGGCGCTGCGATAAACTCACCAATCATAGTATCTTTGCCGTACACACTGACCTTTACGCTCGGATAGAGCTGCGCTTTGGTGCTTTGATTATAAAGGGCGGCACTGACATCGCTAAACGCGCCTGTGGTGTTGATACGGCTTTTTTGGTGAGTAATGTGACTAATGCTCAATGCTGTTAGGTCCGCACTAGGCAAGCTACAAACGGCAACAGAGCAGATGCGGTGTAGGCGCTCGGCGTGGGCAGGGTCTTTGACCAAGGTGTCTATATTAAAGATGACATATTGCGCCAATAAGAGCAGCGCCAATACCAAGCAACCAAGGGTCCATAGTAATGATGCCACTGAGCGCCGCGCAGGCGTTGGTGAAAACCTTGCTTGTGCCTCTTTTATACGGGCGTTTTGGCTTTTTTCTTCGTCACTAAACGGCACACCCATTTTTCGTAAGATTTGTGATAGGTCGGTGTTGTCTGGTGTTTTGTGTGTGTTTTGGCTTTCTTCTTTCAACAACGCCTCAAGCCAAGTATTGTCCGCATTGTCATCGACATTGGCATGAATATCATTGGCGGCGGCAGAGCTTAGCGCTGCTTGTGCCGATGAGTCCGGGCTTGTCTGCGCTGCAGATGGCTGCTGGTTGGAGGTATGGTTGCGATGACTTGCCTGTGTCAGCCATGCATCCATACTGTCAAGCGAATCGTACTCTAATAAGTCGGTTTCTGACTCCTCTATATCCATGTCATCATGAATCAGCTCATCGTGGATGAGATCGTCATCAATCAAATCGTCGTGAATAAGCTCATTGTGAGCTGCGGCTTTGTTTGATGTAGAAGTGGCGGTATCGGTCGCAGCGTGAGGGGTGGGGGCAGTGTCGGCGGTGACGATGAGGTGCTGATTGACCAAAAAGCTCTGATGACACTGCTCGCAGTTGACAGTGGCGTTTACTTTGTTCAATTGGGTTTGTTGTACTTTAGAGCAAGCGTGACAATGAGGGCACTGAGTTTTTATGGGCGTGGTCATAGGGTCGAGTCCAAAAAAGTATGGTGATCAATACCGCTTTTCCACTCACCAACAGCTGCCTATGGGGTATATACTATGCATTAACAAAATATCTCATGTATGAATCATGGGCAAGGACAGAGTGGCGTCAAACACATAACATTTGACTGCCCTCTATCGTAACAGATGTAATTAAATGTTGCTAGCCTGTAAATGTACCAGATAATCGTTGCCAGTGCTGGTCTTCTTGGTCAGTAAAAGCATGCTTAGGATCCATAGCAAAGTAAGGCTGATAGGCGGCGACGACGTCGTCGGTTTGTGATTCAATCAAGCCTGCCAGTACGATACGGCTGCTGGGTTTGACCAATGTAGCAAAGTACGGGGCTAAGCCGATCAGGGGTTTTGCCAAAATATTGGCGACCAGTACTTCGACTGGCACAACTTCATGCTCAGCACAGTATTCATTAAATGCTTCTGGCAAAAATGCTTGCAGACTATCACCAACTTGGTTGCGCTCTGCATTTTGATTGGTGGCCAGCACTGCTTGTGGATCGATATCGACAGCGTAGACTTTTTGTGCGCCTAGCAGCAAGGCGGCGATGCCCAAAATACCTGAGCCGCAGCCATAGTCAATCACTACCTTGTCTGTCAGGTCTTGCTCTGTGAGCCAGTCGAGGCATAAACGCGTGGTGGCATGATAGCCAGTACCAAAAGCCAAACCTGGGTCCATAATGATGTTGGTCGCTTCAGGGCTCGGCGGCGTAAGCCAGTTGGGCACAATCCAAAGATCGTTGGCGCATTCTATCGGCTGGTAGTTGCTCATCCATTCGCGTTCCCAGTCTTTATCGTCGACAGCAGTCAGCCAAATGCGGCTGGCTTGTACTTGTGCGGCGATTTCGTGGCTTAGCTGCTCGACGGCCTGCCGACTGCCGTCATCAGTGCTCGCATCAAAGAGCCCAGTCAAAATAACCTCGTCCCAAAGCGGCGACTCACCAGGCAACGGCTCAAACAAAGGTTGATCGCCTGCGTCATCGAGCGCGATTGAGAGCGCGCCTGCTTCTAATAGCAGCGCTTCGGCCAAATCAACGTTTGCCTTTTCGCATTGTAAATGTAGTTGTTGCCATGCCATAACGATACCCTTAACTAAAAGAAAAAAGTGAGAAAAATAAATACGTATTTTAACAAGAAACAGTAGTGAAAAAGCAGCTCATGTATTGCTACGATGGCTACTTGATATCCATTGAGATAGGTGGGCTTGACCTCATTCGCGATATTTTACGCGTGTGCTTTTAGCTGCTGAGGGCATACGTTGACGCCAGATTAACGCAGTGCTCGTTTTGCTTCGTTAATCACTCGTCCATTGCCCTGAGCTTGCCCTGATTGCAGGATGACTTGCCATAGCGCACGTCTACGACTGGCGTCTTGCGACACGCTAAGGCCGCGGCGCGCCATGGCTTCTGCTTTACGTGGTTGGTTCTTTTTTAGTGCAACTTGTGCCAGATAAAAATAGACGGCAGAGGATCTGGGTGCCAAGCGCTGGGCACGGGTAAAACTGTTTTCGGCATTGGTCAGGCTGCCAGCTTTGAGCTGACTGATGCCCGCTTGCATCAGATTGCGAAATGCAGGCAGGTCGCTGTTATTGCTGGTGGTACTCTGGCTGCGTTGTTGTGAGTTTTTTCTAGCGCGCTCTAGCAGCTCATTGTGTGAGGGTGCTGCAGGCTCAGAGATCATATAGTCTTCACGAGAAGGCGTGAGAATGACCACATCTGGCTGACTGACGATGGGATCTTGGCTGGGTAGGTGGGTCTGCGGCGTATCTTTTGTCAGTGGGTTTGCTGACTCAGAAGAGCCGTCATTTGGGTAAGCACCAGCGCTGCCTGTGCCGTCTTGTTTGACAATGGGGGCTTGTGTCACCGGATAGGCCGTGTCATGTCGCGCAGTGCTAGCGGTGCCTGATGCCCCTAATGGCGTCTGTTTAGCTGAAGTGTGCGCACCAGCAGGCGTGCTGGGTACCGTTTGACAAGCGCTCAAACTCAGCATACCTATCACAGCGCCAGAAAAAACCAAACGGCGAGTGGACTTAACGGTACTCAATGTGGTTTTTGCAGAGGTTGGCATCAGGCGATGGTTACCTAAGACAGTGTGTTTGAACAATGACAGCATAGAGAGCCCCTTTATAAATTACCAAAATGTTAAAACCATTCAACAGCGCGGTCATACCATGTATCTGCACGACTTTGTGAATCATTGCTGTCAGCTTGATCCTCATCATTATTAGAATCGACCGCTTCGCCATTTGGAATCTCCAAACCTTCGCGGCGACGTTGTTGATTGATGACGCCTTGCTGGCTTTGCCATTGCAGCTGCTCACGCGCTCGCTCTTGCTGGTATAATCCAAGGGCACAGGCACTGGCTTCTTTTGGAAGGTGCGCGGATAAGACAGGCAAATAGCGTGCATCGGCACAGCGCTCATCAGAGAGTTTGCCTGAGTTGTTTTCTAGCCAGAGCCACTCGATGCCTTCAGGCTCCGGTAGCGCCACGGGCGTCAGTTTCAGGCGTTTCATGTAGTCAATCCAAACGGGTAGGGCGCCAGTACCACCGCTCAAGCCGATAGGTTTGTTGTCATCACGGCCGACCCATACCACGCTGACATAGTTGCCACTATAGCCGGCAAACCAGGCATCGCGATAGTTGTTGGTCGTACCCGTCTTGCCCGCCAAATTCAAGTGACTACCCAGCGACTGGGCGCGTCTGGCCGTACCGTTTGACACCACTTGTTGTAAGGCGTAATTGGTCAAAAAGTTGGTCTCAGGCGGGATGCTGCGCTGCGTGTTTAGCCCCGTACGCTGCAAAATCCGGCCACGATTGTCGATCACCGTACGAATACTATGAATGGGCGTACGAAAGCCGCCGGTGGCAAAGACTTGATAAACACCGAGCATATCCATGGGACTTAGATTGACAGAGCCCAATAATGCTGAAGGGTAAGGCGGGATTTTTTCTTGTACACCCAGACGACGCAGCTGTCTGGCAAAAGTGTCGACACCAAACTCCATGCCCAAACGTACCGTGCTTTGGTTATAAGACTTGGCAAGAGCGGTGGTCAAGGGAACATAGCCATGATCACGGTTTGAGTAGTTTTTGGGGCTCCACTTGGTGCCATCACCTAGGGTGACGGTAATCGGCGAATCATCTACTGGACTTGCCAAGTTATAACGGCCACTTTCGAGCGCGGTCATATAAATGACTGGTTTTAATAAAGAGCCGACTTGACGCTTGGCATCGACCGCACGGTTAAAGCCTGTAAACTCACTGCCACTGCCCACCACAGAGACCAGCTCACCTGTTTCAGGGTTGGCACTGACCAGCGCGCCTTGTAGATCTTTGGTTTTACTACTATTACGGCGCAGCTCGCTCAGTTTTTTATCGACCGCTTTGTCAGCGGCCAACTGAGCAATAGGGTCTAAGGTACTGATGATGATCAGACCTTCGTTTTTGAGATCATCAGCATAATAAACAGTATTTAGCTCACGCTTGACGATATCTAAAAAGTCAGGGAATTGGCTTTTGCCTTCAACTGGCTTATCCACCACACCCAGCGGCTGCTCCAAAGCTTTTTCGTAGTCTTCTTGGCTCAAAGTACCCATTGCCAGCATGTTATTTAGCACGACGTCACGGCGCGCTTTTGAGTCGTTTGGATGACGGCGCGGATTATAGATACTAGGGCCTTTTGCCATACCGACCAGCATGGCTTGCTGATCTATACGTAGCTCTTTTAAGGGTTTGTCAAAATAAAACTGTGACGCCAACCCAAAGCCGTTAATAGAACGGTTGCCGTTTTGACCCAAATAAATCTCATTAAGATACGTCTGCAAAATCTCATCTTTGCTGTAGTGCAGCTCCAATAAAACCGCCATCAACGCTTCGTTGGCTTTACGTTTGAGCGTGCGATCTGAGTTGAGATAAAAGTTTTTGATAAGCTGCTGGGTGATGGTTGAGCCGCCTTGCATCGAGCCGCCAGAGAAGTTATTGAGCACGGCGCGCGCGATACCGCGTATCGAGACCCCTTTATGCTCATAAAACGCCCGATCTTCGGTGGCAATCAGCGCATCAATCAATGGCTGCGGCACTTCATCTAACGACACCACCAAGCGATCTTCGTTGCTGTCTGGATAGATACCGCCGATATTTACTGGCTCCAAACGAATGATGCCACTTTTGGCCGGCAGTGTGCTTTGAATAGACGCAACCTTATTGCCTGAGATGGTCATCTTAATGACTTGCTCGGCGTCTTTGTCATTAGCACTGTAGGTAAAGCCGCGCGTGTGAATAAAATAAGTATTGCCCGAGCGGTGATAAGTCCCTGTGCGATCATAGGATTTGTTGCTTTGATAATTGAGCAGCTCAAGCCAGGTCTTCATCGTTTCGCGATCGACATTTGCCCCTTGGTATAGCTCAAGCGGCTGCGAGTAGACTTTGGCCGGAATATCCCAGCGCTTACCCTCAAACTTATGAGTAATAGTGCGATCAAGTTTGATCAAATAGAGCGCCAACAACACCATGCCTGCGATGATAACAAGTAAAATCAGACTACTAAAGACGATACCACGCTGCTGTGAAGGCAGCGTGCCGATAGCAGGTCTAGAAGACTGAGGCAAAGTGAGAGTGGATCGCTTAAAATTGGATTTTTGCACTGATGTCGCACCGTTTTGGGATAAAAAAACTGCCTCATAATGACGCAAATTGACAAATTTTTCAATCTATCATCGTCAACGACAGTATTCATGGGTATTTAGCGGTCAGTAGTTACCGCTGCTTGAGGGAGCTGCTTATAGTATAATCGATAGTCAAACTGCACAGTGATTCTAAGTTGTTATAGTAGATTCAATTTAAAAATGTTATAGCGCTACTGGTATAAATTTCCTTGCGTTCTGTATATAAAGAGGCGGCGAAAAATTCATCCTAGTAGCGCTTTGGAACTTATGACAGTTTTGTTTTGAACTGACTATAGATTCTAAGCTAATAGACACTAAGCTGATACAGGTCATACTCTCGTCACCAGCAGAATGTTACGGGCAGTCTAAAGAGCATGTCAGCTGCTAACACACGATAGCAGTTTGTCTAGGCGACCATGATGTAATTTTTATGAATCCGCGGCAGCGTGGCCTACGTATATGAGCAAAGCACGGGTTAAAACAGCTATTTTAATCCTGTTTCGCATCGTCAATGCTAGGGCGTGTCCTCAGCTCAATCGGTATGTAATCGATAGTCGTTTAAATGGGCTAAAAGTGGCCAAAAATTGCCATATGGCGTCAGATAGCTCACCATTATTTCGGTATCATCTGCGCTATTTCGTTGTTTGACGATAGTGTTCGATGACAGTATTCGATGGCAGTGTTAAACAGATCATTGATCTTATTTTTATTAGTATTTTTACAATGCAGACACGACCTAGTCAGTTTATGTAACGCAAATTTAAAGCAAATAAGGTTCGAGCAAACCTGTCTAAAGGAAATAAGGGCGATTATGTCTAGTGTTCCATCACAAACGGCATCTACCAGTCAACGCTATGAAGATAGCTCTATCACCGAAGGTTTGGTGTTGCCTCTTGCAGGCCACTGTTTTCACTGCGGAGACCCTGTGCCTGAGCCGCCATTTTATACTGAGATATTGGGGCAATCGCGTGAAATGTGCTGTATGGGGTGTCAGCTTGCCTCTGAGAGCATCGTAGAGGCTGGGCTTGAGCAGTATTATTTGGACCGCTCAGAGATCAACCGCACCGCCAGCCTACCTACGCAGCTGACGCGTCTTGAAGCCTATGATCATGAAGAGATCAAATCACAATTTGTCTACGCACAAGACGGTATGTCGGTGGCTGAGCTGTCGGTCAACAACCTGCGCTGCGCCGCCTGTACTTGGCTGATTGAGTCGCGCTTAGATGAGCTAGAGGGCATTAGCAAATGCCAAGTCAACTTGACCAACCAGCGCATGCGTGTGATCTGGAATGAAAGCCGCCTACCGATCAGCCGTATTTTGGCAGTCATCAACGAGATCGGCTACGAAGCCAGGCCATACCGTCAAGACACTCACGAGGCGATGCTGGCACGTCATAACAATCAAATGCTCCTGCGCTTGGGTATTGCAGCGCTGGGCTCGATGCAAGCGATGATGTATGCCGTTGCGATTTATTTTGGGGAATACAGCGATATGCTGATATTTCAGCGTGATTTTTTGCGCTGGGTGTCATTGTTTGTCAGTACGCCGGTTTTCTTTTATGCAGGTATTCCGTTTTTTACCTCGGCATGGTCTGCGATTCGCGCCCGTCAGGTGAATATGGATGTGCCCGTCAGTATCGCACTGGTTGTCACTTTTTTTGCCAGTCTGTACGCCACCGTCACTGGACAAGGCGAGACATACTATGATTCGGTCAGTATGTTTATTTTCTTTTTATTGGCGGGGCGTTATATCGAGCATAATGCTCGCCTAAAAGCGGCGACCATGGCCAATGACTTGGTGGTGGTTGAGCCGGTATTGGTACAAAAAATTGCTGAAAACAAGGATGCCGCTGCACAGATATTACAGCATTTTGAGCAAAGCCCCTCGATACAAGATGGCGCGAAAAACCCCTCAAGTGCTGCTAAACTTGGTGACGCGAGCATAGCAGCGGCCCAAAAAAACACAGGTGGCGCATCAGACGCCATCGCGGACTTTACCCAAAGTATGGATACCAGTCTGCAGCAGCTGACAGTGCGCATCGCGCAAGCGTGGCAAGCACAGCGCGCAAACGCTGCATACGATACAGAAGACAAGCAGATGGTCACCGCGCATAGCTTGCAAGTGGGCGATATTATTTTGGTAGAGGCAGGCTCTGAGATCATCAGTGATGGGATATTGCTCAGTCAGACAGCCACCGTCTCGCAGAGTTTGTTGACCGGTGAGGGCGATTTGATTCTCAAAACGCAAGGCGACTATATCGTCGGCGGCGCACAAAACGACAGTCAGCCGTTTGAGATGTTGATTACCGCCTTGCCAAAAGACAGCCAAATCGGCTTGATCGATAGACTGATGAACCGCGCCATGAGCGAAAAACCCAAGCTTGCTCAGCAAGCGGATAAGCTGGCACGCTGGTTTGTGGCGCGTATCTTAGTACTGTCGGTATTGGTGTTTGTCGGCTGGTATATCGTCGATCCTAGCCAAGCGATTTGGGCAACGGTCGCGGTGTTAGTGGCGACTTGTCCTTGCGCGCTATCTTTGGCCACGCCTATTGCCTTGACGGTTTCGACCAACCGTTTGGCAAGCTATGGGTTTTTGACCACGCGTGGACATACGCTACAGACGCTTGCAGAGATTACTCATGTGGCGTTTGATAAAACAGGTACCCTGACGTACGGCAAGCCTAACTTATTAAATATTGAGCTGATGACTCTGTTGCCAGACAGCGAGCAAGCAGGGCAGACGCGCGCTGAGCAAAAAGACAAAGTGCTGGCGATAGCCGCCGCCTTAGAAGTCGGTAGCCGTCACCCGATTGCCCATGCGCTGTTGACCGCAGCGTATCAGTTGCATCTGCCTACCACTCAGTTGTTGCAGTACTATCCTGCAGGCGGCGTCGAGGCGGTAATTGATGATGTACGCTATCGTATTGGCCATGTGGATTTTGCCTTAGACAGTACAGATCATGGGCGACATATTGACTTGGTGGCTGAGCGAGCAAGCTCGGCGGTGGTGTTGTCTTATCAGCAAAGTGCGGGCGCGTTATGGCAAGCGTTGGCCTGCTTTTATTTTAATGACAAAGTGCGTGATAGTGCCAAGCCGATGCTCGATGCGTTAAAGGATTTGGGTATCGAATCCGTCATGCTGACAGGCGACCCAAGCCCGCAAGCGCTGCGTATGGCTGAGAGTTTGGGCATGCAGGCCGCCTACAATGGTTTGTCGCCGACAGATAAGGTCGATCATATCCAAAGCCTACAGGCACAAGGGGCGGTGGTGCTGATGGTCGGAGATGGCATCAATGATGCGCCAGTGCTTGCTGCTGCCGATGTGTCAACCTCGATAGCAGGCGCGGCAGACTTAGCACAGGTATCGAGTGATAGTATTATTTTGGACGGTCAAATCGAAGCCATTACCGCAGCCAAGCGTATCGCTGATAAAACCGAACGCATCATCAAACAAAACTTTCGCTGGGCAATTATTTATAATGGCAGTGTACTGATACCAGCGGCGCTCGGTTATGTACCGCCATGGTTAGCGGCCATTGGCATGTCGCTTAGCTCTTTGTTTGTGGTGTTAAACGCCCTGCGGCTAAAACGCGCGTAGCTGCCACCGAGTCACTGGGACTCTATCAGCTTATGCATAAAAAAACCGCCTTAGCCAAGGCGGTTTTTGTTCACGGTGATAGCGGTATGTATCATTTAGTCTTGTAGGTAGCTTAATAAGCGCATAAACTCAATGTACATCCAGACTAGCGTGGCAAGAATGCCGATACTAAATAACCACTCGTAATCCTCTGATACGCCCATTGCCACACCGCGATCGATATTATCGAAGTCTAGTAGCAAGGTAAAAGAAGCAATGACGATGACAAATAAGCTAAAACCAATAGCGATAGCGCCGCCCTCAAACAAGAAAGGCAAGGTCGAGCCAAATACCAACGACAACACCCACTGCGCGACATAGACAAGCATAATGGCAATGACCGCTGAGGTGACGATAGAGCGGAACTTTTCAGTGACCTTTACCAGCCCTGAGCGGTATAGCCCCAGCATCACCGCTGCCGTCACAAACGTCGCACACATCGCCGTGACCGGCACGCTTGGGTACATGCGCATAAAAAACAGCGAGATACCGCCCAAAAATACACCCTCTAACAGAGCATAAGGGACAGCAAACGTCTTGGCTTTTTGTGGTTTAAAGGTGATAAAAAGGGCAAGACCAAACGCGGCAAACATACTTACCATGGCGGCCATCGTGATAAAGCCTTGTGATAGGCCTGCCATCAGTGCATAAAAGAAAAAACCCACACCAGTGATGGCAGATAACCCGAGTAGCAGACTGGTCTTTTGAATCACGCCCTTGACCGTCATTGGGTTACCGCCGATCGCAAGCTCTGCGCGACTGACAATAGGATTGGCCATACATATGTCCTTAATTAAATATAAAAATAGTAATGTCAGCTACTTTAGCAAAACCGCCATCATTGTCAACTGTGTTTGCGTGATGAAAAGCAAGGCTGCGCGGCGTTATAAAGCGCTGATCTACACCCAGCAGTGGCGGCATTCTGGTAGCCAAACAAGCACAGCTACAAACTCATCTAGTGGTAGCGTGCACTGATTTTTATCTGGGGTCGATTACGACTGTTAACAACGATAATGCATAAACATGCTAGTCTAAGCACGTATTTATCGCTATCATGAGCTGGTATTTTACTGTTATACCGAGTCTTTTTATGGAAAACTCAGCGCAGTCTGCAAGATTGCCACATTTACACGAATCCGAGCTGTTCCACGCCATCAAAAACCCAGCTTTTCGGCGTATTGGCCTCATGGGGCGTGCCGGCAAGCGCAGTGTGACCCAAAGTCTGGTGCAAATTGCCCAAACCATCAATGACATGAACTTGACGTTGATCATGGATATGCAAACCGCCAACTTACCGACGTTAAACCTTACCGAAATCGAAAAAGTCAAAATCGTCAAACGCAGCTTGATCGGCGAGATTTGTGATTTGGTCATCGTCGTCGGTGGGGATGGCTCTATCCTGCATGCGGCCGAGGCGTTGGCACGCTACCGTGTGCCTGTTCTTGGGGTCAACCGTGGTCGCCTTGGGTTTTTGGCAGACGTCAAGCCGGACGAGGCGGCCTTTAAACTGCGCCAAGTACTGATGGGTAATTATCAGCTGGATCATCGGTTTTTATTGACCATGGAGATACGAGAAGGGCGCAACATCATTCATGAAGACATGGCACTCAACGACGTGGTGCTGCATGCCGGTAAGTCAGTCCACATGATTGACTTTCAGATGAAAATCGATGATCAAGATGTCTATCGGCAGCATAGTGATGGCTTGATCGCGGCGACGCCGACCGGCTCTACAGCCTATGCGCTATCAGGCGGTGGCCCTATCGTCCATCCAAGTATGGATGCCATTTGTCTGGTGCCCATGCATCCTCATACTCTCTCGAGCAGGCCGATTGTGGTGAGCGGAAACAGTGAGGTGTGTATTCGCATACATGAAGACAACCGCACCCAGCCGATGGTGAGCGCAGATGGCAAGCCAAGCGTACCCTTAGATCAAGAGCAGCGCCTGTATATCCGTAAGCACCCCGACAAATTGACGCTACTGCACCCGCCAGGTTTTGATTTTTATGAGGCATGTCGCACCAAGCTACACTGGAACGTCCATGCTGAAGAATTCAGTATGGATGTCGATGATGATATCATAGACGATGAATAAGCGTTTTTAAGACACAAATATCTTAGATGATAAAAAACACAGTCAGACATAGTGAGAGTAGGCACGATGGATAAAGAAACGATATTAGCGAGTTTGACGCCAGAGGTGGTCGATAAGTTTCGTATGGCGATTGAGCTGGGTAAATGGCCAGATGGTCGTAAGCTAAGCGCGGAGCAGCGCGAGACTTGCATGCAAGCGGTGATGGTATGGGAGCACGAGCATCTGCCGCCCTCTGAGCGTACCGGCTATATTCATAAGCCAGTAAAAGACGATGGCTCAGTCGTTGGGGCAGAGTGTGATGTCGAGCATGAGCATCACTATCCAAACATGCCCAATCCCAAAGGCGCGGTACAGCCTGTGAAGTTTCGCAATAAGCAGTAAACAGACCGTGATAAGCAAAATAAGCGCTCAGTTGATTGTGTATTGAAGTTATCTTCGTATTGAGTTGACTGAGGAGCACCCAGCAAAAAGCCACGCTCATGAGCGTGGCTTTTTTATGGTTTGATAGATTAGGTTTTAAAGTGCAGTGGTATCCACACTAGGGCGAACCGTTAGTGGGTTTTTTTGCATCAAAAACCCTTGCCAGCCCCAATGTAAAAAGTTGCGAATATTGGCATGATCTGTGCCATTAGGCGTCGCTAGGACTTTGGCATAATGCTCGCCAAACAGTTTTAGCGTGTCTAATTGGTTTAGGCCATGATGCTTGGCAAACCCAAAAATCTTGGCACTGCCTTCGTTTTCACCAGCAGCATTATGTACCATACCGTTGACAAAAGGCGCTGGCGCATAACGATAAAAATCATCAATAAAACTGATGACATCATTGAATCCAATGGCTTTTTTGTCCAAACCATTAAGTAGGGCCGATACATCTGATTGGCGGATACTCATAAATAAATGACCTCAGAGCAGATTAAAAAATAAACCTATTAGATTATATAGTTATAAAAACGACAGTACTTCTAAAAACACAGCGTATTTATAAAAACACACTTCTAATAGATGCTCAATGATTATTTGTGATTAATCGTTCAGTTTTATCGCTCAACGATTAAAATAGTCTTCGTCATCAAATGAAGGCGCAAAATTGCCTTGCTCAAGATGCTGCATTTGCGACTGTACAGAACGCTCATGCTGAATACGTTGGTAAATCTCTTCGCGGTGTACGGCAATATCTTTGGGTGCGTTTACACCGATACGTACTTGATTGCCTTTGACACCAAGGACAGTCACACTGACCTCATCACCAATCATTAGCGTTTCGCCCACGCGGCGTGTCAAAATTAACATGCGTCACACTCCTTATGTCGCATCAACAAATTATTACTCATCAGATTACTTCTCGATTGCAGGACATCGCCGCAGCACAAAACAAACCATGTGTTGATCACAACATAATGATTGTGCCAATAACGGCGATGATAGGTATATTCATTTAGCCCAAATGAAGCCCCCATTATAGGGGGCATAACAGTTACTGTCACGGGTTTTCACAAAACTATTGGGTAAATACGCAGCCTAGTAATAATAAAAAATAAAAATAGGATCTAAAAAGACCCTATTTTATTAAATATATTAGACAAAGTAATTGATACTGATTTAATTGATAACTGTTGATGCTAAGTTGATAGGTTTAATGGTTTAAAATCAATGACAGTTTCATCAATAATGGTGATATCAATTATAGCCCAGCGACTTTACTATCGCCATCGTCGCGGTCTAGACCGAACGCTGTATGCAATGATTTGACCGCTTTTTCTAGATGCTGATCTTGAATTAAGACAGAGACTTTGATTTCACTGGTCGAGATCATCTGAATGTTGATGTTGTGCTCGGCCAAGGTTTGGAACATCAGGCTTGCAACCCCTGCGTGTGAGCGCATGCCCACACCGACCAAAGATACTTTGACCACTTCACTGTTACCCAAAATTTCTTTGGCACTGATGTCGTCTTTGACTTCGTCGTTTAGTACTTTCATGGCTTTGTCTAAGTCGGTACGGTTGACGGTAAAGGTGAAGTCAGTGGTACCTTGATCCGATAGGTTTTGTACAATCATATCGATTTCGATATTGGCACGTCCAATCGGGCTTAAAATAGCAGAGGCAATACCAGGGTGATCAGGTACGCCGCGCACTACAATTTTTGCTTCGTCTCGGTTAAAGGCGATACCTGAGATGATTGCCTGTTCCATACTGTCTCCTTCGTCTATCGTAATTAGGGTGCCGACATTGTCTTGAAATTCTTGGTCAAAGCTACCGTCAGTATTTTCATCAAAGCTAGATAGCACACGCAGCGGCACGCCATATTTACCAGCAAACTCTACCGAACGAATCTGTAGGATTTTGGAGCCAAGGCTTGCCATCTCAAGCATTTCTTCAAAGGTAATTTTTTCAAGCTTTTTGGCTTTTGAGGTCACGCGTGGATCGGTGGTATAGACGCCATCGACGTCGGTATAGATTTGACACTCATCAGCGCCTAGTGCTGCTGCAATCGCCACGCCGGTAGTATCAGAGCCGCCGCGGCCTAGGGTGGTGGCGTTGCCTTCTGCGTCGATACCCTGAAAGCCTGCGACGATGACGACATTGCCAGCATCGAGCTGTTCGCGGATGCTTTCGTCATCGATGCTCTCGATACGGGCTTTGTTATACGCGTTATCGGTTTTGATCGCTACTTGGCGACCCGTCAATGAGCGCGCCCCCACGCCCAGCTCTTTTAGCGCCATCGCAAGCAATGAGATGGAGACTTGCTCACCTGTTGAGACCATTTGGTCGTATTCACGTGGGTCAGGCTGGGTACTGATTTGGCGTGCCAAATCGATCAAACGGTTGGTTTCGCCGCTCATGGCTGAAACCACGACGACCACTTGGTGACCGTTATCATGCCAGCGTTTGACTCGTTTGGCGACGTTTTTTATGCGGTCGATACTACCCATCGAGGTGCCGCCATATTTTTGTACTATTAACGCCATAAAAATCTACCTATTATTCAATAATGGCCTTTTTTATCATCGCTGTGCATCTATGTGACGCCCAATCAATGTCTGCATAGATAAAGCCGTATTATAAGAGTTGCGCCCTATGCTGTTTGCTATGTTGTGCTGCTGAGCAAGTGAATGAACGATATGTTCAAACGTTGACCTTTATATCATATCTGCTGAGCAACGTTAAGTGCCAGCAGTGCTTAGATGCATGGCGATTGGTTATGAAGGCCATAACCAACCCGCATCATGCGATAAGGATCGCTCTATGACACTCAGATAGCATTTAGTCTGGATAGCATTTGGGTTAGATAGCGCTTGGGTTTTCGTCCCAGCGCCATGCCCGAGATGCCCTAACCTAACTGCTCGGCAATCCAAGCGGGTAGTGCGTCGATGACGGCTTTTGCACTGTCAGATTTTGGTGCGCCGCCTTGCGCATAGTCAGGCTTGCCGCCGCCTTTACCGCCCAGCTCGCCTGCTAGATGACGAATAATATCGCCCGCCTTTATCTTGGCGGTGACAGATTTTGCCACACTGGCGGCCAATGCCAATTGCTCGTTTTTATCACCAATCAGGACAATGACGCTATCTGGCAGTTTGGATTTGATATCATCCATCAGGGTACGGATGGATTTGCCATCGATACCGCTTAGGGTGCTGATGAGTACAGGGGTGTCTGCGATGGTCTGTACTTCATCGAGTAGGTTGGCTGCTTGGGCACTGGCCATCTTTTGCTGCAAACGCTCAAGCTCTTTTTCTAGCTCGCGCTGCTTGTCGACCATCGTACGTACACGCTGTGCCACGTCAGGGCGCTTGGCTTTTAGCTGACTTGCCAGCTCGCTGAGTTGCTGCTCGCCTTGCTGTATGTTTTTGATGGCGTTCATGCCAGTGACGGCTTCAATACGGCGGATACCAGCGGCGATACCAGATTCGCTGGTGATTTTGAGTAGGCCTATATCACCGGTGCGCTGCACATGCAGACCGCCGCACAGCTCGATAGAGAAGGGCTTGCGCTGACCATCTACGATGCGCTCTGTGCCCATCGTCAATACACGGACGTCACTGCCATACTTTTCGCCAAACAGCGCCATCGCCCCTTGGTTCATGGCTTCATCGATGGACATATGCTCGATACGGGTCGGGGTGTTGGCTTGAATTTGCTCATTGACGAGGCGCTCAATACGGCTAATCTCATCGGGCGTGACAGGTTTGTCGTAAGCAAAGTCAAAACGCAAAACCTCACTGGATACCAATGAGCCTTTTTGGGTGACCGCATCGCCCAGCACTTCTCTTAGGGCTGCGTGCAATAGGTGAGTGGCTGAGTGGTTTTTGGCACTCGCCGCGCGGATGCTTGAGAGCACTTGAGCATTGGCGGTTTGTCTGCTACAAATCTCGCCCATGGTCACCACGCCATGATGAATGATGGCTTGCCCAGATTTTTTGGTATCTTGTACGGCAAACACGCCCGTTGCAGTGTGGATTTCGCCCAGCTCACCGACTTGACCACCGCCTTCAGCATAAAACGGGGTGCGATCTAGGACCACGACGCCTTCCATCCCTTCAGCCAAACGCTCAGCAGGGTTGCCATTTTGATAAAGGGCATCGATGCTCACGCCATCTTCTTCTAGCTGCTCATAACCAATAAATTCAGTAGGACTCTCAACTTGAATGACGCTGCTATAGTCCACATCAAACTTACCAGCATCACGAGCCCGCTCGCGCTGTGCTTGCATGTGCTCATCGAACTCAGCCTCATTGATGGCGATACCGCGCTCACGTGTGATGTCAGCTGTCAAATCAAGCGGGAAGCCGTAGGTATCATAAAGCTTAAACGCCGCTTCGCCAGAGAGGATATCACCATCTTTTAGGCCTTCAAGCTCAGAGGCTAGCAGGCGCAGACCTTGCGCGAGTGTCTTAGCAAACTGCGCTTCTTCTTTTTGAATGGCGCTCTCAATCGCGCTTTGTTTGTCTTTTAGCTCGGGATAAGCGTCGCCCATCTCTGCCACTAAAGGCGCGACCATTTTATAGAAAAATTCACTATCAGCGCCCAGTTTGTTGCCATGACGTACCGCGCGGCGAATGACACGGCGCAGTACATAACCGCGGCCTTCGTTGCTTGGTGTGACGCCATCTGCAATCAAAAACGCCACGGCACGGATGTGGTCGGCGATGACTTTGAGTGATGACTGCTGCTGATTGTCAATCTCTAAAATCTCAGCCGCTGCCTCCATGAGATGTACAAATAGATCTATCTCATAGTTGCTATGGACGCCTTGCATAATGGCGCTGATACGCTCAAGCCCCATGCCCGTATCGACACTTGGCGCAGGCAGCGGCAGCATGGTGCCGTCTTTTTGGCGATTAAACTGCATAAAGACGCAGTTCCAAATCTCGATATAGCGATCGCCGTCTTCTTCAGGCGTACCCGGCAGGCCGCCTTCGACATCGGCACCATGATCATAAAAGACCTCGGTACATGGGCCACAAGGACCGGTGTCGCCCATCGTCCAAAAGTTATCAGACGCATAAGGTGCACCTTTATTATCACCAATACGGATAATACGATCGCTTGGGATGCCGATGTCATGGTGCCAAATATCAAACGCTTCATCATCCGTTTCGTAAATGGTCACATACAGACGGTCTTTATCAATGGCCAACCACTTATCTGAGGTCAAAAACTCCCAGATATATTCGATACCAGATTTTTTGAAGTAATCGCCAAACGAGAAGTTACCGAGCATCTCAAAAAACGTATGGTGGCGCGCGGTATAGCCTACGTTGTCTAAATCATTGTGTTTGCCGCCAGCCCGTACGCATTTTTGCGAGGTCACCGCACGCGTATAGTCGCGCGTTTCCATGCCCAAAAAGGTTTCTTTAAACTGATTCATGCCCGCGTTGGTAAATAACAATGTCGGGTCATTGTGCGGGATCAAGCTAGAGGATGACACTTGGGTATGCTGCTTGCTGATAAAAAAATCGATAAAGGCTTGGCGAATATCGGCTGTTTGAGATGGCTGGCTCACAGCGGCTCCTTACTGACGGATAGAATTGAGTAAAATAATTTTGCAAGCGATTTTAGCACAAACGCCCAAGCTCTTGGTATAAGAGTTATCACTGTTGGGGTATTGTGCCAAGGTGAATGAGGCTTTCATTTACAAACAATCAGCGTGAACGTCTTACCGCAAATGACGGCATGAATCGTTCAACTGCTAACTTGATGTTTGAGCTTGCGCTTGTATTGGTTGCTTGCGGTTGCGTACCCACACCCAAATAATAGCCACGATCATGATGAGACCAATAATGCCCAGCATGGGATACACGGTGCCAATGAGTGTGCTAAAACCGAGCTGGCTTAAACCAAGACCCACGATAGCAAAAAACGCGCTAAGTGCTTTGAAGCGGTTTGTCCCTGGTGTTGCAAAGCGGGTACTAAAGGCAAAAAACATACCCACGGCGGTGCTGTATATCATACAAATGAGCGTCGCTGACATGATGATCGCCAACACGGGTGAGATGTTTGAAGCCAGTCCTAGAGTAGGCATCTCAACACCGATGAGTGTGTCGATGTTAGCGAAAAGGCCAATATTGAGTAAAAATACTAACAAGCCCAAGCCGAGCCCGCCCATCGCACCACCGCTGGCTGCTGTTTTTTCGGAGCGAGTCATACCGCCAATGACTGCCAGCATAGGAAAGCCAACTGCGATATTAAATGAGGCATAAAGCACCGCCCCAAAAAACCAATTTGAGATCGGCCAGTCTGAGCTGATAGTAGGTATTTCTTGCGCTACCTTATTTAGCGTCTCACTTGAGGCAGTGCTGTTAAAAAATGAGTAGGTGGTAATCGCCAATATCAATAGCAGCAGCACAGGCATGATGATACTGATTAGCCTGATAATGCCTTTTACTTTTAAACAGAGTGTGGCGACGACCAGTACCGTCATAAAAACACTGCCTACCAGTGGTGGCCAACCGTACTGCTGCGTAAAGATGGAACCACTACCAGCCAGCATGACCACGCCCACACCAAATAAAAAGAATGATAACACCACATCCACAACCAACCCAGCGCGCGTACCAAATAAGCTATACAGTACTTTTTTGTGTGAGTTGGCCTGCATATTTGAGCTCATGCGCGCAATTTGCATACCCAAAAAAGCAAACAGCGCGGCACTAACCAGTGTGCCAATAACACTTGCCATCCCGTAGCCGGTAAAAAACTGAAGGACTTCTTGGCCAGAGGCAAAACCACCGCCAACGACTACTGACATATAGGCTGCGGCTATTTGCCAAGATTGTTTGTTCACTATGATGTACTCCTATCCCTGAAGTGTAGGTTGGTGAGGCTAATCTGCCTGAGTTGTTGCTGCGGCGCAAAGTATAGTATTCAATGCTTTATTGACAGACGACTGCGCGTCAGACAACAAGAGCATGGCAGTAAGGCTGTAAAAAAAAGCCTAGATACTAACACGGCATTGGGAAGTCAGCAATCGAGTAAAGCCGATACGTTTGATTTAAACGCCCTCAGCGTTAATTGGTCAAAATCGCGGCATCTGTTTTGTCGAGTTTGTCTTGTGTCAGCGGATTGGACTCAATGACCTGTACGGGTAGGTAACGCAGCTGGAGTTTTATCGGCAGATAATCAGGGAAGTTTTTTGCCATATCTTGGGTGATGCGGGTTTCTATTTGCTGCACGTCATAAGCGCTCGGTGTCGTCTCACCGCGGATGACAGCGCGGACCACTTGGTTTTGCTCAGTGCTATCAAACTGAGTGTTGGTCAGCACGTTGCCTTTATCAATAAAATAGCGATTGATGGCTTCTTTGACACTGCTTTCAAACACTTGCTGCTTGGCGTTGGTTTGTAGGTTGATGGTTAGATAGGTACCGAGGCCGCCTAACAATAACAACGTCACCGCGTTACGCTGCAAAAAAGTCAGGTAGTTGCTGGACTTGTAGTCGTCATCGACCAGTCGCCGAAACCCAAGTACCCACAGCACTAAGGCGTTGGTAAACTGAATCGCAATGATGTTGGTCACTGCCAGTAACAGCGCGCCAAAGCCTAGCTGCATCTCACCATTGGCAAACAAAATCCCGCTGGCGGCCAGTGGTGGCACCAAAGCAGTCGCCACCGCTACCCCAACAACGGCAACCGAAAGATGCGGGGATACCATAGCATAAGCGCCGGCTGTGCCACCTGCTAAGGCAATCATCAAATCCATAGAGGTCGGCTGCGTACGCGATAAAATCTCGGCGGTGAGAGGTTGGTCTTTGTGCAGCCAGCCGACGATGAAACCAACTATCAACACCAAAGTAATGCCCAGAAGTACCGTAATCAGCGATTTACGCAGCAGCGGCATCCGGTGGTCGATAATGGCCAATGCCACGCCCGTGATGGGCCCGAGCATCATAGCCACCAGCATCGCACCAATCACCACCGCAGCTGAGTTGGTCACCAGCCCATAGCTGGCAATGATGGCTGAGAGGATATTCATGATAAAATACATCCTGCTGGGCAGGGCGTTGGCCTCTATCTTTACCCGTACCTCAGGATAGTCGATTTTTTGGTTGCTAAACTGCTCCGCTGCAAACTGCTTATAAGACTCTAGTTTGGCTTCTTTTTCTTCTTTTATCTCATCTTCTTGCTGGTCGCTATCATCTGTTGCTGACTTCTCTGTTGTTTTGCTCGCTTTCAGCTGCTCTGCGTCGGTAGTTTTGGTTTGTTGCTCAGCATTCTCTGGGTTTTGCTGCTCCTCATTTTCTTTATCATATTCTTGGTCAGGGGCATTAGTATCTGTCTGTTGCTGAGATACGGGTGTAGAAGCTTGCTTGGCTGTTTGTGTCGGCGTTTGCTCAGCATCAGCATCAGCATCAGGGTTTAAAGGCTCTGATTCTGAGGTTGGCTGGTCGTTTGCTGATGGTGCATCGGGGTCCGTGGTCTCTAAGGTCGCAACGACGACATCAGGTGCGATGGACTCCATGCTAATCTTAGACTCAGGAGGTTTGGCACATGCCATATCGTCATCGTTATCATCGTCATCACCTCCATTATCATTACTTCTATTGTCATCGCCTCTACTGTTATCAGCGCTATTTTCTATTTCGGCGTCATCAGTGACAGTAGGTTCGACATCAGTGTCTGTCTTAGTCGTTGGCGTCTCTAAGCTTTCATCGGTGCGAGATGGTGCCGTTGTATCAGCGGTGTGGCTAGATGAGTGGTGGGCTTTTTGTTTATCAACAGACGTCATAATAGGTAGCTTTCTATCAAAAAAAGACACTCGTTATTGTAATGATAAATGGCCGCAGCTGTGTGGGTTTTTTGCGAGTCGTCATCGAGCAGCATCAGAGCAGGCAGCACGGAGGTAGTAATGAATGAGTGGTGGTCATGTAGCGCAATGTGGTTGACAACTATGCACTATGGACTCAGTCAGAGACGTGGCAATAGGAAAAATCGGTAGTATAAAAATGATGTAGAAATAATGATAAAGAGGTTTATTATAAATAACCTTGATAATAGCAAGGGCTTTGCCCGTTATCAGTTGCTATGAATGGCCTGAAGGTTTGTGAGAAACACTTACTTTTTTTGTGGATTTAGTGTATAAAGGAGTTATATCCACAAAAAAAGTAAGGAGTAATTCATGAATTGGCCATTATTCTCCGTTATTTACTCAATCGCTGCGACCGTGACAGTCGGTGTCTTTATCATTGGTGCTTTGGTGACAGGTTTTAATCAAATTCCGCATGTACAAATCGCGGTCGTCGCCGGTCTTTTGCTCTCTATTCCTGCAGGTTTGTTTTTTACCAAAAAAGTCGGCAGCATCACGGGTAATGAGGAAGGCTATAATACGTAATCGCATCTTAGCTGAATGGGTGACTTTCTGTTTTTGGATTTGCACCAAACCTATACCTAGCCACTGCTTTAAGCCTCTTGTTTTATATACGCCAAAAAAAAGACCTTGCAAGCAAGGTCTTTTTTTTGGTGTATACAATACCAGTTAAACAGTTATTTTAACTCGACGGTTGCGCCATTTTCGATATTGGCATATACCTCGAGCACATCCCAGTTGGTCAGACGCACACAGCCTGCTGATGCTTGACGGCTGATGCCTTCAGGCTTTGGCGAGCCATGTAGACCATATGATGGCTTAGACAGACCCATCCATACGACGCCGACTGGGTTGTTTGGGCCTGGTGGCAGCATGTGTACTTTTTTCTGCGAGCCTTTACCGACAGTCGCTTTGTACCAAGGCATCTTGACCTTATTGATGATTTTGAAGGTACCTTGTGGAGACGGGGTGGCGTCACTACCTACGGTGGTCGGATAAGTGGCTACAAGCTTGTCACCATTATAAGCATACAGTGTTTTGTCGGCTTTGTTGGCGACCACGCGGTTGATGCGTTGGTTGAGAGGGTCGCGGGTATTTAGGACAGTGATGGTCTCGCCTGCTTTGTAGGTTTTGTTTTTATTGAGTTTGTCCAAGTAGCGAATGTCCATATGAAAGCGCTCAGCCAGCATCTCTTTGATGTCTTGGTAGTACAGGCCCTTCATTTTTGACTTGGCTTCTGAGCCTGCAGGTGTAATGGCAAAGTTGGTTTTGATGTCGTCATCAGTCAGTGTATAAGTCACCAGTACCGGCTTGTTGGCGGGGATGTTTTTGGTTAAGGCATTCCACGTTTTTTGATCCATCCTGCCGGTGGCGGGCAAGCCTTTCATGGTTTGAAAGTTGGTCAATGCTTTTTTGCTGTTCATGCCCCAGCCACCATCGATAGGACCAGGAGAGGCATGGTTCCAATCTAGCAGTGCCTGCATTTTTATCGTCATCGCTGAGTTGACTTTCATGTTCGGCGACCAAACGGCGTTGTTGACTTGTTTGGCATAGCTTGACAAGTTCAGCGTAGTATAGCGCTTACCGTTTTTGTCTTCGATGCTTTTGATGGTAGGGTCGTCGCTGAAGTCTTGGCGTTTTTCGTTGTCTGGTAGCTCAAAAGACAACGGGTCAGAGGAGTCGATAGCATCGATATTGCTGGGCGCAGCAACGGCTTGGCCTTCACTGATGTCATCTGTGCGCTCAGACTGCTCATCCTTTAAAGTTAGCTCGGCGGCACTCATATTATCAGCCGTGTTTGCCTTGGAGGCGGCATCTGAGGCTTGTTTTGAATCAATCAGCTGCGTCATGCTATCGCTTGAGGCGGATTTGTTTGGCTTGACGCTGGACGTCGCCTCAGTCGCACGCGGCTCAATCGTGCGACTCCGGTTTTCTTGCACATCAAGACTGACTTTTTGGGCAAGACTTGGTAGGGTCTCAGCCGTACGTACTGGCAATGTGCGCGCGGTCTCATCGGGCGCGGCAAACGCGCTAACACTGGCGCTAATGATAGCGATTGAGATAGCGGTAATAAGTGGCTTTTTTTTCATCATATGACATTACTTGTGGTTGCTACTAATGGGGTTATTATGCGCATAATTGTGGCGCTTCGCAAACTTTTGATACATGTTTTTCTATCTTAAGACGTCTAAACGTCAACTGCTGACGTATTCACTACAGTTGGGCAATAATATAGTGAAAATGTGTAGACGGCCAAGTAAGCTGCTGAGGCAATCTGATACATAAAAGTAAATTAGAAACAAAGATAAATGTGACAGTATAAATGCAAGTATTGGCGCAAGTTACGGTTTGCGTCTATAATGGTAAACGAGATTTTTATTTAGTAGATCGGCTTTTATTATCAGGCGATTTAATCCATCCGCATGCTATCCGTAAGCATGCAATCAGCAAGGTGCGATATGTCAGAAGAGCAAACAATGAGCGCAGAAGCGTTTCAAAATCAGTACTTCAATGAAGAGGGCGCGCAGGTCGCAGAAGGTGATATGGCGTATGATTTAGAGACCGGTCTGCTCGGTGAGCATGAGCAATTTGCCAATTTACATGCTGAGCTTGCAGAAGCACGTGAGCAGCTTGTGAGTATTCGTGATTTTATCCGTTTTTCGGTCACCCAGCTGCGCAATTATGATGTGGTCGTTGCTCAAGGCACCACGGATGAGTTTGCCGAAGCCTCTGCTATCGTTTTACATTCTTTGTCTTTGGACTGGTCGGCCAATGAGCAAATCCTCGATTGTCGCCTGACGTCTTCAGAAAAGCAGCTGGTGCTGAGCTTATTAGAAGAGCGTATCGCTGAGCGCAAACCGTTGAGCTACTTAATCAACTTATCGTACTTTTGTGATTTACCGTTTTATGTCGATGAGCGCGTGCTCATCCCGCGCTCGCCCATCGCCGAGCTGATTCGCCAGCAGTTTCATCCGTACTTTGAGGTCAATGAGCTGGCCAAACCGCTCGGCGTCGATGTCAATGAGCAAACCTCGGTATTTTATGACCATGGTTTGGACGTCAAACAGCTATCACAGCCTGAGCGTATCTTAGACCTATGTACAGGCTCTGGCTGTATTGCCATTGCGCTTGCGACCCGTTTTGTCGATGCGCTGGTCGATGCAGTTGATATCGATAAAGGGGCGCTAGAGGTGGCGATGGTCAACGTTGATCATCATAACCTTGGTCATCAAATCAATGTCATTGAGTCAGATTTGTTTGCCAAGATACCTGCTGAAAACCAGTACGAGCTGATCGTCACCAACCCGCCATACGTCGATGCTGCCATCATGGCTGATTTGCCGCCTGAGTTTTTATATGAGCCTGAGCATGCATTGGCAGCGGGTCAAGACGGTTTGGACTTGGTACACCGTATCTTATTTGAAGCGCCAGATTATTTGAGCCCTGAAGGCTTGCTGGTCTGCGAGGTGGGCGATAGTGAATGGGCGCTAAAGCAAGCCTATCCTGATATCAGTTTTGACTGGTTAAAATTTGCTCGTGGTGGTCATGGAGTGTTTGCCATGACTTATGATGAGCTGGTGGCAAACCGCGAGCTGTTTGCCGCTTATGTGCAGTTATTGGATAGTGCGCAGTAGTCGTATGTAGGCGGCGCTGTTATAGTTAGCTGAATGTAAAACTGTTATGGATTTAAACGCGCTACTGGTATAAATTTTACTTGCGTGCTGCGTTCCCAGAGGCTGCGCAAAATTCATCCCAGTAGCGCTATGACATTTTTAGAGTATATCGACTATAGATGACAGATAAAAGCGGCGACCATGCGTCAATACCTCAATAGGATAGCGCGCAATAGATTTTACGGATTTAAGGATAGATATGGCAGGCAATAGTATTGGGCAGGTTTTTACCGTCACGACGTGCGGTGAGTCACATGGCGCCGGATTGATGGCCATTGTCGATGGCGTGCCACCTGGTTTGGCACTGTCGGCAGAGGATTTGCAGGTAGATCTGGATCGCCGCAAGCCAGGCACCTCTAAATACTCAACCCAGCGCCGTGAGGCCGATGAAGTCGAGATCCTATCAGGCGTCTTTGAAGGTAAGACCACAGGCACTTCGATCGGGCTGCTGATTCGAAATACCAATCAAAAATCCAAAGATTATAGCGATATCAAAGACACCTTTCGCCCGGGTCATGCCGACTATACATATAGCATGAAGTACGGCTTTCGCGATTATCGCGGTGGCGGTCGCTCGTCAGCGCGTGAGACGGCGATGCGGGTAGCGGCTGGTGCTATCGCCAAAAGATACCTGCAAGAGCGCTTGGGCGTGCAAATCCGTGGCCATGTGACGCAGATAGGCGATCAATATAGCAGCGTCACTAATACTAGCCAAATTGATTGGGACTTTGTCAATAGCAATCCGTTTTTTACGGCGGATAAAGACGCTATTGGTCGGTTTGAGGCTTTGATAGACAGTCTGCGCCGCGAAGGAAGCAGCTGCGGTGCGCGTCTAGAAGTGATCGCCAGTGGCGTGCCTGTGGGTCTGGGCGAGCCGGTATTTGACCGTCTGGATGCGGATATCGCTCATGCCATGATGAGTATCAATGCGGTCAAAGGGGTAGAGATTGGCGATGGTATGGCGGTAGCAGGGCAGTTCGGTCATCGCTCTCGTGATGAGCTGACGCCAGAGGGTTTTACGGCCAATCATGCTGGTGGTATTTTGGGCGGTATTTCATCAGGACAAGATATCCGCGTGAGCATCGCCCTCAAGCCAACTTCTAGTATCACCACGGCTGGCAAGAGCATCAATACCCAAGGCGAAGCTGTCGACATGCTGACCAAAGGTCGTCATGATCCTTGCGTTGGGGTGCGTGCCACCCCGATCGCCGAGGCGATGCTAGCGATTGTGTTACTCGATCATTATCTGCGCCACCGTGGTCAAAACGCCGATGTCGAGCCGCCGGTCTCCTCAATTACGTAATATCGTGAGATAGCATCAGTTATCTAGCGTATCAGCCGTTCCAAAAATCTTACTCAAACCTAGCCAATATTGACTATTAGATAGGTTTGACGTTTTCTTTCTGCTTCATTGTCACGCGCTATTTCTCATTTGAGATTTAGACTGACCACGACTCCACAGACTTTTTTAATTGGCGATGGAACTCACCGTCCAATTAACAGGATTATGCGTCCA